>JBGOXQ010000029.1:0-12152 GCA_041479225.1 Bathyarchaeia archaeon | reverse complement strand
CTTCAAGGAACCAGCCAACGCTGCCTGCAAGCCGTAGCCATGCGCTTCTGCCACAAAGTTTCTTAACTGTTCAACGGTGAGGAAGTCGAGAAGTGTTTTGCCATCTTTTAAAGCGGTGTCTACCATGGCGAGGTCGCATTCCGCTTCGCTGGCAATTACCGGAATTAGTAACGGATTAACGGAACCTACTCGATGTGCGTCAGCGTAGCCTGTTGCCACCACTTTTATCGAGGAATCGCATTCCCTAACGGCTTTGACCACGCTGTGCATTAAGTGGATTGCGTCTTCTTTGTTGTTTACTTCACGTAAGCCCGCTTTGATGTAGTTAACGCCGAGAGTTGCCGCGCCCAAAGCAGCCAGTGCCACCGTGCCAGGAAGGTTAGGTACGTCGCCAAGCGTGCAGCTTACTTCGATGTGTGGCGGCGTGACTTTTCGGATTTTCTGGATTACCCATGGGAACCCTGCGCCTAAGGGTCCTTCGCGTGGGTTTTTAACGTCGATGATGTCGGCGCCGCCCATGATGGCTTCTAAGGCTTCTTCTTCGTTCATTGGGCTAATGAGTAGCTTCAGCGGTTATCAGCTCCAGTTTCACGTGGAAATGCGCCACTGCTGGACCTTAAATCTTTTGCTACAGAGTCAGAAAGTGCACGATACTTTGTGCATAGGCAAACCTTTTTACTTCTGCAGCTGAACGAAAATTAGGGAAAGAAGAACTTGAGGATCATTCCAGTAATAGATGTGCTGAACGGTGTTACGGTACATGCTGTAAGGGGCAGACGCAAAGAGTACCAACCGCTGAAAAGCATCCTCTGCAACTCCTCTGACCCGTTGACGGTGGTTTCAGCATTCAAAGCATGCGGTTTCAAAAAGCTTTACGCGGCAGATTTGAATGCCATCTTGGGGCGAGGCGAAAATTCCGCCATTTTTGGGGAGATTGCAGAGAAAACCGCAATGGAGCTGATGGTTGATGCAGGCGTAGACGACCTTAAAAAAGCTCGGCGTCTGCTCCAGAACAAAGTCGCCAAGATTGTTATCGGAACCGAAACCCTGCCGAACCTACGCTTTGTTCAGGAAGCAATTGAGTGCTTCGGAAGCGAAAGGGTCGTCGTAAGCTTGGACCTGATGAAGGGAAAAGTTCTGTGCAAGTCTGAACAGGCAAAACTGATGAGCCCTTTGGTGCTTGCGCGCGAACTTGAGAATATGGGAGCCACAGAGATGATTATTTTGGATTTGGCGCGGGTTGGCAGCAGTAAAGGCGTTGACTATGAACTCTTGAAGAAAATCATGAGAAGCCTGAAAATAAAAGTCCTTGTGGGTGGAGGCGTCCGAGACATCAAAGACCTACTAGAGCTGCAGAATATAGGCTTAGATGGGGTTTTGTTGGCTACTGCTTTGCATTCTGGAAAAATCTCCGTGGAAGAACTGCGAAAGAGATTGCTTTCAGTTTAGCCTCAAAATGCAAACCATTCCGCCCAACTGCATTAAACGCTTACCCGCAGGTGAATCTGCACTGACAATCCTTGCTTTGATGCCTTTGTTTGCGGCGATTTGCATCAGCCTTTGCACTCTGTGTCTCTGGCGTGAACGCGAAAGATACGTGTCAGCTAATAATAGGTACTCAGATTGAGGTTTTCCAGGCTTTACTGAACCCAGAATTTGGTCTTCAATCTCCTCCAGCGAGTACAGAACGAGCATTTCTTTGTTGGGTGTGTTGAGTCGCTTTTCCAGCAGTTCCAGAAGATTCTCTGTCTCCTCAGTAGTGGTTTCATCGATTATTCCGCGGAACGCTGGAACTCTCGTTAACGCTGTTACATCAGGCTTGGTGATTGCGGCACCCGTCATTTGAGAAAAGGTGGCTTTTCTTGGTCCTTGAACAAGCCACGCGTGGTGTTCGCGGATGTGTTTGAAGAGTTTTTCGGAGTAGTCTGTTCTTGCAGGCGAAGCCACAACGTAGCTTCCGACGCCTTCATTAAAGGTCGGTCTTAAAGCGTTTACGATTGATTCGTGAAAGTTGTACAGGGCTTTCGGGTCAACTCTGTCGCCATTTAGGGGCACGGTTTTTTCAAGCTTGACAACGTTGCTGAAGACTTTCCACAAAACCGCACGGTCCTTTTCCAGTCCAACCAGCATAGCTACAGCGTAGCCTCGTCTGTACCCTCTTTGTGGTGCCACATGTTTAACCTTGCCTTATAATCCGTCAGCCTGTGATTTAATAGTTTCATGTCAGTTAACATTTGTAAAAACTGGGCTTAATCTTGGATTTCTCAACACAGCATTTGTGCAAATAACCGCTCAATCAATTCTTCGTCTGCGCATTGCCACTATTACAATCAAAGCCACAAGTACTATTGTCGTTCCAACGGCAACAGCATAAAATAATGCAGGGTCTAACCCGAAAATTTGAGGTTGCCAAATGTTCGTTTGGTCAACCTTGGTGGTAATGGCATAACCAGTGTATGTTGAATTTGCTTCCACAAGAACGCCTGTTGACTGGTCCCAGCGATAGGTGGTGTCTGGGTTTGCTCCAGTTATGATGGTTCTTTCTGCGCCCGCGACCGTTCTCTCTTCGATGCCTGTGATGTTTATGTTTCCCTGGTTTTTGTCAAAGAATGATTCTCCAGTTTGGAGGTTTGCGGGAATGATGAAGTCATCGACAAGTTCACCTGTATCAAGGTTTAGGTTGGTTGGCTGAAGGTTTGATATTGTTCCGATTGAGGACTTAGTTGTGATGTTAACGGTTATGATTGCGCCTTGAACATTCGTGACTTCCAGCCTTGCCCAAGTAACATCATGACCTAAAGTGGCATCGCCCGTAAAGGAAACTTGATATTCTATCCATTCACCTTTTTTCACTCCAACCGAGAGGTCAGCTGAAACATTGGCCATAGCAGAACCTGATAAAGTAAGGATAAGAGCAACTGTTACGATTATTCCGATGCGCATAAACATCATAATTGTTCTTTTGTGGATTAGCTTCTTAAAACTTGCTAAAAGAAGGGAAACCTGCGAGTGAAATATGTAAATGCAAAGAAACCAAACGGTGGATTTCGGAAAACTATAAAACCAAAATCGTTGCAATATAATCATTCATACAGTCTCATTTAGCAAGAGACAGGATAACAAAAATGCAAGCACTAGGAATATTGCTGGTGTTAATTAACGTGGCTACAATCGCAGGACCAGTAGTAGGAGTAGCGATTGTATACAACGACAACTTGACGGCACTGGTCATCCCTCCAGAGTTAACGCAATTGTTGAACAGCACTATAGCTCTGGGAAATCAGGCTACGTTGGCGCAAGTTGTAGATTTACATATAGATAATAATTCGCGTATAATGACCTTAACAGTTGATTTTACTAACCCATTGAACTACACTTTGAGCTTAAACTCATTTTCTGCAAACGTAGAATGCTATGAGCACAATTATCCTCTAGGCTATCTCAATCTTACAAACCCAATTCCTCTTCCAGCCGCACAAACCACGCAGGTGGATTTTGTTTGCACTTGGACATCATCTGCTGAGAATCACTTTCAAACTTCTCATCCAGGAGCTACAACAATTGACCTTAACTTGGTAGGGTTAGTCATCAACGTCAACGACGTTAACTTGGCAATGAGTGAGCCTATAGAAATTCCGAGACTTCCAATAGTATAAATAGGTGAAAACGCGTGCAAAGAAAAATTAACTGGATAGGCTTAGTCGGCGGCATAACAACTATCATCCTGATTATCGTCTCAGTTTTTATTCCTTGGTGGCAGTTCAGACTTGGCAATCCAGTTTTGGTTGAGGCAAATGTTTCGCCTTTGAATACTAACTTCTCAGGCTTGGGTAGTTCTTTCACATTGCCTTTGCTTTGGGCCTTTAACTTAGCTAGCATCCTTTCATTGGCTGTAGGCGGCATTTGCATGTTGATTTACTCTGTTTTTCCCGATAAGTCATATTCGATGCGTTTGCTAGGTTTTTCATACAGGAAACCTTTGTACGCCGTTTTGCTCTTTTTTATTTCATTAGTCGCGCTTGTTGTCGTAGTTAACAGCGTGCTCGGCTTCAGCGTTCCGTTAGCAGGAACGACTAACCTCAAGTTTCCAGCATCACTAACTCAAGGTGCATCGGTTACTATGTTTGCTTCCGCAGAATTCATATGGCCATTTTACTTAGGCATTATAGTTGCAGCGCTATGCATAGTTGCTAGGGTTTACCACAAGAAAGTAGTTACTGCAACAACACCAACTGTAGCCACATCAGCAGTTGTTGATCCATCAGTCGCGCCTGTATCCACTGCAACATAAATTTCTTTAGCTTTTGGAAGAAAAACGTCGAAAGATAATTTGATCAAGTCATAACGCTTCAGCTTCATCGTGTCTACTTTTCGTGTAGTTCAGGTTCGTTTTTTAAGACTCCTCTTGCCGCAATCAGTGAGACCAGAACGCCAATCCAAGTTAAGTAGTAGCCTGTGCCGAAGCCTTCGAAGGTTGGAGAATACCGTGTTCCTAGGAACGAAAGAACTTGAACTAAGTTTTTGCCTGAATAAACCAGCACTGGTGCACTTAACGTGACTATTCCCACCAATCCGAGGACTGCGGTGTTCCACACTTTTAGTGCGCTGGGTGCGTTCCAGACTCTGCTGTTTGATGAGGCAATTATTGAGTAGATTATGCCTAGTGTGGCTCCTGTTAGAATTAGTATGAATCCTATGGATGAGCCGGATACCATGAGGTTCTGTGTGTCAGGTTTTTTTATGATGTCGAATATTCGTGGTAGGTAAGTTTGTATTACGTGAGTTAGGGTGTTTCCGTAAACGTATGCTGTTAACACTGACGCGAGGCTGATGTAGGAGCCGATTAGCCATGTAATTCGGTAGGCTAGAAGTGTATTCAGGCGTAACATGTCAGCAGACTATTCAAGGGTACGTTAAAAATATTTGTGGGAAATGACCCAAAATCAGGTGTGGAGGTGTAAATAGCAGATTTGGGTTTTTCAAAAGGGTCTTTATGGTTTGAAGCCAACAAGCAACGCTATTTCCAACCACTTCCAAAAACAATCAACATTAGTAAATCCGATTTCTCTTAGCCATTGCAATTGCGTTTCCACATCTAGCAATTTGTTTGAGGGGTCTTCGGTTTCAGGAGTTTGCCCTACTAACGTCAAGAACTTCAGGTGAAGCGATTCTGTCGGAGAAGCAACGTGCTCAAGATTGCAGAATACGCCTTTTGGATTTAGAAGGTCGCAGACTTCTTTGTAAAGTTGTTTCTTCCGCGTATGCGTCAAATGATGTATAGCTAAGCTTGAAACAACCGCATCAAAGCATCCGAGTTTAGCTGCGGGAAGAGGCAGGCTAAAATCATGTTTCACTATGGTGACTCTGGGATTTTTTGCAAATCGCTTTCGCGCTTGTTCAAGCATGGGCTCTGAGAAATCAAGCGCTACACCTTCAGCATTTGGTCTGTGAAGTTTTACCAAAGCAAGGGTTCTTCCGTTTCCAGTGCCTAAATCCAATATGCGTTTGGCATCTGTGGGAATTTGGTCTAAGAGTACTCTTTCGCCTTCTGTTCGATGCGGAAGCTTGTCAGCTCTGGCTAAATACACCAACACGTGGTCAAGGTTTTGCCATTCGCTATAGTCTGGGTCTTGCTTTTCCATTTCGGCTTCACTTCTGCGCTTCACATCAGGGAATCAGGATATTTATATTGGTTAATGAGCGAAGACTGCAAAAGGTTACATTAAAGTTCACTTTACTCTAATGCTCAGAAAAGACTATAGCCCCCTCTATAAATAGAATCTGTATGGCTTTTGCGTTGAAATCCGCCAACAGCCGAGCTACCCCTCTATAGGTTCCTGCATAGAATCTCTAAAAGAATCCAAATCTAATTGCGGAAAGAGTCATATTTCTATTCTATTCTACCGTGAATGAGCTTTGCAATAGTAAAATCAACATTTGGAGTCCGCTTAAAATTTCTTTATAAAGGGTTACTTTATATACCCCCTTATATACCCCTTTATATATAAAAGTAGGCAGACACGGGAATCAGAATGAGTAAACGAAAACCATTAATTTCTATCCAAAACATTGTTGCTTCAGTATCTTTGAACCAGAAAATTGATCTCCAGAAAATCGTGGAGAAATTTCCCCAAACCGAATACAACCCTAGCGTTTTTCCAGGCTTGGTTTTCCGCTTGAAGAAACCTAAAACCGCCACCCTCATATTCGGCACGGGCAAAATGGTCTGCACAGGCGCCAAATCCGAGAAGGAATCACGCAGCGCTGTAGAAAAAGTAGTCAAGGAGCTCAGGAGCCAAGGCATCCAGATAACTGAGAAACCCGTCGTGAACATCCAGAACATCGTTGCCTCCGCGGAACTCGGCGGAGAAATCGACTTGGAAAGCCTCGTCTACAAACTCGGCAGAGTCATGTACGAACCTGAGCAGTTTCCAGGTGCCGTCTACCGAATGGAGGATCCTAAGGTTGTTTTCCTCATATTCAGCGCGGGCAAACTCGTTTGCGTCGGCGCCAAGAAGGAAGAGCAAGTCTACGCGGCAGTGGACAAAATTCAGGCGCTGCTGGAAGAGAAAGAACTCATCTATTACCCTGACACCCCAGCAAAATAAGAAGGCGTCAAGTGCAATAAGCACTTCAGCTTTCCTTTATTTTACACACGTTTTAAGCCTCAATATTCTAGGAGGCTTTTACTTTTGTATCCCCGAACCGCATTACAAACCACTTGCGGCGTGTAACCTGCAAAACTAAGCAAATTCGACGCGGCATCATACAGAAGCAACAAGTACTTCTCAGCGTCTGCGTTCACGCCTTTCTCGATAAGCTGCTCGGCTTTGACTCTGCGCTCATAACGCCTATTCTGGGCGTCTGTGAAGAGAAAACGCACGTTCTTGCCAGCGGGCACTTCCGCGCCTTCCCGCATTAGTTGTTCTGCCGCAATCACTTGGCTGACGTGTTGTCGGTATTTTTTGGGGTTTTTGGACATGTGCTTTGTGACGATTAAGTCCCACACAGGAACCTCGCCATCCAAGAGTTTTTGCCTGGCGCCTTTAACGATTTGCAGGGCTTGAGGAATTTTCTCATAAAACTCCTTGGAGTTGTTGGCTAACGCCAATGCCTGAATCATCTCCATCTGCACATCGTACACGAAGCGCGGAGTGTCTCTGCGGCGCACTTCTAAGCCGCGAACTTTCACTTTGCCGTTCTCCATCACACCGTAGTATCTGTTGAGGACGCCTATGCGGGGATGCATCCGCGAGGGAAGAAAAACAACCCATTTGTATCGTCCTTCAAAATTCAACGGCACCCCTATAACCGCGCTTATTTCGTGGCACAGTTCACGGTAATCCTGAATCGCGGCATCCTGCTTCTTCAGCCACATAGAATCAACAATACCGTGAATAACCGTGAAACCCCGCGTCTCCGCCAGCCGGGCAGCCCTGAGAAAGGCTTCTCTTCCGAAAGCGCACACGCCTATGTGTCCGTCGATGGTGCCGAATTTGGAGTTTTTATAGCCCAAATAGCCAAAACATGTGACCAGAATCCACTTCAAAGCCATCTGCCGCTTATCATAAACTCCTCTTAATGCCTCGGTTTTCGCTTCGTCCCGCAATCGCTTGTAGTCTAACCTTTTGTTAACAATAAGTTCCAACGCTTGCGGAACAATGCCCCTGCGTTTCTCGCAGATAGGATAGTTCAATTCTGGAATGCGCAAACGGGAGTTGGGGCAGCAACTGCACAGGACGGTTTCCGCGGAAATGTTGTTCTTCACCATCAAACTCGGATACATAGAGGCAAAATCCACCTCTCCTATGCTATCATGAATCCCAACCTGAGGCTCGTAGACGAAGCCGCCGCGGTCACCCACAAGCAGCTCGTAAGCGGATTTGAATTTTTCAGGCATGCTCTTGTTTCTGGGAATTAGAACATCGTTTTTTAGGGCTTGATAAAACTGGAGGGAAGCCATGCTGGAGCCTATAGATGCACGCGCCGCGGTGTGCAAAGGCATTCTGCAGGTTCGAGCAATTTCCACTAAGCCGTCAAAATCCGCCTCACTCAAAACAAAAGTGTTATGGGTGTCCATGTGGATTCTGCCGAAAAGCCGCAACGTCGGCGCCTTGTAAAAGGTGCGTCCATACGAAAAAAATGTTCTGCCCGGGGCTATTTTGGGGGTGAAGGGAACGTTGTCTCGGCTAAGAATGAACTCGGCAAGAACATTGTTTGCCGTTGCCCGCTGTATCAGGTAGGGCAGAATGTATGAGTCGCCGCCCGCCGTTACAATGATGTCAGGGTCCAATTCCTTGACCGCTGTCACAAGCTGGAGCAGTTTCTCTTTTTCCTCACCCGATTCTATGGCAAAGAGGTTTTCCGCTTGAGCGACAAGTATTTTGCTTAGGGGGTCTTGGAAGTTGGCGAGTTTGCCTGCCTTCGCAACCTCAACCGACAACTTCATGATCCGCAGGGGCGGAATGATGTAGTTTAGGCTTTCCACGGAATCCTGAAGCGTAAACTTCAAACTGGATTTTTCAGCTTCAACCTCCACAAGCGCCAAAGGGAAGAGGTCGCGACTAAACAAGTATGTGCGGTCACCGTGCAAGTCGCAGTTGTGCACTTCGTACCGGAGATAATCCCCCATTTTGAGAATGTTGTTCGTGAAGGCGGAGATTTTTCTGCAGTCTTTAAGCGTGACTTCTAAGACACGGGATTTCTTAGTGTCCGTTGGATGTGCATATTTGTAGGCGAAGTCCCACTTTGCGATGGCTATGTTCGAATAGAAGCTGCTGGCTAACCGCTCAATGTCTTCCTGTTTTCCTGAAAAGTAGATTTTCGGCAGGAATTTGTCGGTGAATCGGATGCGTTCGCCGCTTTCCCCTATGATCCAGACAGCCACTTCGCCGACGTTTGCGGGGTAAACGTCAAGAATCCAGCCGCGCACCCGCTTAGGATGGGCTGGCGTGCTGCTTGACTGCATCCAGTTTCTTCTCCAGCCTCTGCAACCGCTTTTGCTGAGACAACAGAACAGACAAAACCATGGGCTCAAAGAGTATAGGTTGCGTAGCGTTGCTTCCGGCTGAAGCGAAACTTCTGCAGGCATCCATCAAGGCATCAAACGCTTCTTTGTCTTCGCTGCGCAGCGCCTTGGCGAAGCCGTTCCACCTGCGGATTTCGTCTTCCAAAGCCATCCTGTACGATTCGACCGTTCTTCCCATGTTCCCCATGCCTCAAGCTACATGAAGTCGGTGAGGGTTAGGTCGTTGGATGGGAATTCTGCGGTTCCAAGCGTGAAGCGCGGATGCTTTTCTAATGCAAATTCGCGGTCATACTTGGTTTGGCGGAGAGCTAGGATTACGTTTGCTCTGCTACAGGTTAGCGTGTGCAGGTAAAGGTTGCGGCTGCTGCTCGGGCGAGGCAAATAGGTGGCTATGAGTATAATCTGGTTTTTGCGGGCGAACTCCTGAAGGTACGCGAGAACTTGGCTGTAAACCCGGCGTGCTTCCTCATCAAGTATGTCTTTATCTAAGAAGAGCCCCGCGATGTCGGAGACAATTACGAGTTTCGCGTGAAATTCATCAACCGCCTTCTGCAGACGCTCCATAAGCAGCGAGGTCAACTGGTATGCTGTGAACGCACGGGAAATGTAAATTCGGTCCAGCGCCTGCTTCGGGTCTAACTGGTGAATTTGGGCGAGGCGAGCTACTTGGTATAGCCTAAAGGTGTTTCCGCCATCCACGTAAACGACGCTACCGCCCAAACCGCCCAACTGAGTGGGCAACTGCGCTTTCACGCATAAAAGCGAAATCAACGATTGAATTGAAGGGGAACCGTGGATTAATGCGAAATCGCCCGCTACGAAGCCTGGGAACAATTCGTCGACGTTTCGCATGTTCAGCGGGAACAACACTTGCCTCGATAGAGGCTGTTGTAGAGGTTTAGTTAACAGGTTCTGAGACATTTTTTGCTCTCCTTGTTCTTCTTCATGAAACGTGGGCGCTTTCCGTGGCTTTTAAGCTATCACCGAAACGGCTTTGCTGAAGAGGGGGGAGAGTGCAGAGAAAGTGAAGACAAAAATGGGCTATAGAGTTAAAATGCCGCGTATATTCAGGATACAGTTTTTAGTTTTCTCCGCACGGCAGGGTTCTCTTCAGCTAACCGCTTCAACGCCAACTCAAACGTCTCGTCCGCTGCAAGTTCTTTTTTTATGAAGACGCCTGTTCTGCCAACTGCGTCTCTCTTGAGCAAAGCGCGAACTCTGTCCTGCACGGTTTCTGCGGCGATTCCGAGGGTTCTGGCGGTTTGTTCTTCTTTGCCGATAATGCTGCTTTCCACGTGCCCGTTTTCGGTGGGTTCAATGAGCATTAGGCGCTTGTCTACTCCTAGCACGCGGACATCATCTTTGAGTTGGTCGGGGGTCAATTCTCCGCTGAACCTGTAGAACTCGCGTTCCACCTTCCGCAACGGCATCAGGGGAAACGACACGGCTGTGGTTTCGTCGATTTCTATGTAAGCCTTCATGGCGTAAGCAGGTGTCGCCTGAATCACTGTTCGCGTGTTGACGGGGATTTTTGCGGCTTCCAGTGCGGTTTCAACTTGGAAGGAGCCCAGCGGATTCGGCAAAAAGATGTCGATGTCGCTGTGTTTGGTGACGTCGCCACGTGCGATGCTTCCGTGCACTATGGCTTGCATGTGGCGGCTTGCCAGCGGTTGAAGGATTTCTGCGGCTTTTTCCCTGAACTTTCCGAGAAGTGCCCAGCGTTCGCTGCCGTACTTCACTTCCACTGTGTCTGGGCGTTTGTCGGGCTTCTTACTCAACTCATTCATCTCTTAAGGTAAAAATGGGGTGCATCGTTTATTAGGCGTTCGCCAATCAACAAATACCCGCGTGAAAGAGCATGAGCACCGCCAGCTCTACCAAATGCACCGCGTGCAAACGCAGAAACGCCTTCTTCCACAGGATCTACAGTGGAGAACGACTCTGCAAACGCTGCTTCGCCGAGTCCGTGCAGGATAAAGTCCGCGGCTGCATCGCCAAGTACAAGATGCTCAGCTACAGCGACCGCATAGCTATCGCGGTGTCAGGCGGCAAAGACAGCATCAGCCTGCTGCATGTTCTGACTAGCATGGAACGCAAGTTCCCGAAGGCTTCTCTTGTGGTGGTGACGGTAGACGAAGGAATCAAAGGCTACAGAGACGAAGCATTAGAAATAACCGCGCAAACTTGCAAAGAACTGGGCATTGCACATCACGTTGTTTCTTTCAAGCAGCTTTTTGGGTTCACGTTGGATGAGATGGTTGTGCGGATGCGGGAACGCGAAAGCGAGTTGACGCCCTGCGCCTTCTGCGGCGTGCTACGGCGCAAAGCGATTAACTTGGCTGCTCTGGAGGTTGGCGCAAACAAAGTAGCCACGGGACATACGCTGGATGATGAGGTTCAGACGGGTTTGCTGAACATTTTTCACGGCGACGTGGCACGGTTAGCGTTGGAGAAGTCTGTGACTGATCCTGTGCATCCAAGGTTGGTGCCGAAGGTGAAGCCTTTCTGCGAAATTCCTGAGCGGGAAAGCGCACTGTACGCTTACGTGAAGGATTTGAGTTTTCAAAGCACTCCCTGCCCATATGCGGGCGAGGCACTGCGTAACGACATCCGCGTGCTGCTGAATCGCATGGAAGAGCGCCATGCAGGAACCAAATTCACGGTGTTTAAGTCACTGGAGAACATGCGTCCCGCGCTGCAGAGTTTAGCGGCAAAAGGCGAATTCAAAGAGTGCCACGAATGCGGGGAGCCTTCTTCTGGCGATTTGTGTATGGCATGCCAACTACTAAAACAAATACAATAGAAATCATATTCTTAGCCGCAAGCTATCACAGACCTTATTTCGATTTGGGTTTTCGTGGGTTGCTTTGTCTGTCGGCTTTGATTTTGCGGAGAATTGCTGAAGCGTCAAAAGCGTTTTCTGCTTTGGCCAAGCGCTTCGCTCTTTGCAGTTCGACTCGTGCGCCGCAGTAGGGGCAGGTGCGGGTCTTCTGATCCACGGCGGCAAGCAGTAAGCCGCTGCAGTTTTTGCATTCCACGATGAAGGTTGGTGGCATTGTATGTGTCTCTTCCGAAAGGCTTTTCCACATACAGTTAGATAACATTATGGGAGAGCGTGTTTAGT
>JBGOXQ010000028.1:0-12279 GCA_041479225.1 Bathyarchaeia archaeon | reverse complement strand
AGGAGATGTTCCGCACGTTTAACATGGGCTGGGGCTTCGCCATAATCGTAGACAAATCTGACAAAGACAACGCCTTGGACACGTTGGAAAAGGCGCAGGCGCATCCTGAAGTCATCGGCAAAGTCACCGCAGATGCCCAGAAAATCACCGTCAAGCACCAGAACAAGAAACTGCTTCTCGCGTAAACACTTGCACAGTTTTGTGGCAAAAGCGTTTAAATCTATTGTCTCCGAACTGTTATGCCATGAAATACCGCGCCAAAATCGAAGTCAGCCTCAAACCAGGACACACTGATCCTGAAGGCGAAACCACCCAGCACCTGCTCAAAGAACTGGGCTACTCTATGGCTACGGTCGGCGTCAGCAAAGTCTACAACATCAGCCTTGAAGCTGCCACGCTCAAGGAAGCCAAAGCCAAAGCTGAAGAGATGGCGAAGCGTCTTCTTGCAAACCCCACTAAAGACAATTATGCCATAGTTGTTGAGGAGCAAAAATGAGCCTCTACAACCGCGCAAACGCCGCCTTCCACATGCACATAATCAATGTTGCAGACGCCACCAACGAACAGTTGATGGAAGTCAGCGGCGAACTCGGCTTATGCCTAAACCTGCATGAAATGAAGCAAATCCAAGCATACTTCAAAACGCAGAAGCGAAACCCAACCGACGTGGAGCTGCAGACTATCGGGCAAACGTGGAGCGAGCATTGCTATCACAAGACGTTTAAGGGCAAAATCCGCTTCGGCGACGGCAGAGAAATTGACAGCCTATTCAAAACCTATATAGCTAAAGCCACCAAGGAACTGGCGCCTAAGTGGTGCCTCAGCGTGTTCGAGGATAACGCGGGCATAGTGAGCTTCGACAAAGGCTACGGCATCGCGGCGAAAGTGGAAACTCACAATCATCCCTCTGCGGTTGAGCCTTATGGTGGAGCAGCGACGGGCGTGGGCGGCGTTATCCGTGATGTTCTCGGTGTCTGGGCAGACCCCATCGCCTGCACAGATGTGCTCGGTTTTGGACCGCTAAATTATGATTATGCGAAGCTTCCTGCGGGGGTGAAGCATCCGAAGTACGTTTATATGGGTGTCACCGCGGGCATCGGCGCCTACGGCAACAACATGGGCATCCCCACCGTGAACGGCGCCATATACTTCGACGACTCTTACACGGGCAACGTCGTGGTTTACTGCGGCTGCATCGGCTTGTTACCGATGAGCAAATTCAAGAAAGAAGCCAAACCTGGGCACCTGCTGATTGTGGCAGGCGGTAAAACGGGTCGCGACGGCATCCACGGCGTCACCTTCGCCTCGGCAGAGCTTACGGAGAAGTCTGAAGAGATTTCGCGACCAGCCGTGCAGATTGCTGACCCAATTGAAGAGGAGAAGGTGAAGCGTGCCTTGATGGAAATCAGAGATTTGGAACTTGGTTCGGCAACCACGGATTTGGGCGGCGGAGGCATGTCATCTGCCGTGGGCGAAACCGCTGAAAGATACGGCTGCGGCGTCTCGGTGGATTTGGATAAGGTGCCGCTGAAGTATGCGGGGTTGGCTCCGTGGGAAATCTACGTTTCCGAATCACAAGAACGCATGCTCCTGACTATTCCGCCAGATAACTTGGCGAAGGTTTTGGAAATTTTCGAGAAAGAAGATGTCGAAGCCACAGCCATTGGAACACTCACAGCGGAAAAGCGCCTGGTGCTCCGTTATGAAGGCGTCACGGTTGCGGACTTGGACATGCAATTCCTGTTTCAACCCATAAAAAGCACAAAAACCGCAAAATTCGAAAAAGTCAACCTCAAAGAACCCGAATTCCCCGAACCTACCAATCTCACCGAAACACTCATGCACTTGCTTTCTGCCCCGAACATAGCCAGCAAAGAAAGCGTCGTCCGCAGCTACGACCACGAAGTGAAAGGGAATACGACGTTGAAGCCGCTGCACGGCGAGTACGGTGGACCCAACGATGCCTCAGTCATTAAGCCGCTGGATGCTTCGTGGAAGGGCTTAGCCATCTCATGCGGTATGAACCCGAATTATGGGAAAATTGATGCTTACTGGATGGCAGCCTCAGCTATAGATGAAGCCTTAAGAAACAACATCGCTGTCGGCGGTCGCAGAATCGCGTTGCTTGACAATTTTGTGTGGGGGAATCCTGAGAAGCCTGAACGTTTAGGTTCGCTCGTGAAAGCTTGTGAAGCATGCTATGACTTTGCCAAAGCGTTTAGGGCACCGTTTATCTCGGGAAAGGACAGTCTGTACAATGAGTCGCCGCTGGGTCCTGTGACGCCGACGCTGCTCATAACTTCAGTGGGCATTGTCCCCGACATACGCTCAACCGTTTCAATGGACGCTAAAGCGCCAGGCAACCTACTCTACATCGTAGGCAACACCTACGCAGAGCTGGGCGGCTCCGAATACTACAAACTCAAAAGCTTCCTGGGCAAGTCGGTTCCGAAAGTCCGCAAAGCCCAAGCCAAACGCACCTTCCGCGCCGTCACCAAAGCAATCGACGCGGGCATAGTGAAGTCGTGCCATGACCTTTCCGAAGGCGGCTTAGCTGTGGCTGCGTCAGAAATGGCGTTCGCCAGTAGCTTCGGTACTGAACTGGATTTGAAGAAAGTTCCTTGTGAAGCGGTAGCGCGTGATGATTTCTTGCTGTTTTCAGAGTCTAACAGTCGCTTCCTGATAGAAGTCGCTGAGCAGGACAAGGCAGAGTTTGAAGCTGTGTTTGCAGGTTCGGTTTATGCGGAAATTGGCGGGGTCACCAAGAACCCGATGCTCGTAGTAAAAGGGCTCAAAGGCACCAAAATCATTGAGGCTTCGGCGGCTGATTTGCGTGCAAGCTGGAAACGAACCCTAAGCGGAGAGGTGTAACTGTGAAGCTTCAAGATGTACGTGTCTGTGTTATGCGGGTGGGCGGAACCAACTGCGATGCCGAAACCGAACGCGCCTTCCGCGAACTCGGCGTTCAAGCAGAAACAAAACACCTCAACGAACTCATCAAACAGCGGAATCTCATGGACTACCACGTGCTGGTTTTCCCTGGAGGCTTCAGCTACGGCGACTACGTTCGCTCAGGTGCCATATTTGCACGGTTATTAACGGCGAAGCTTGGAAAAGAGCTCCGTGCCTTCCTCGACAAAAACCGACCCATACTGGGCATATGTAACGGCTTCCAAATCCTCATTGAAGAGGGCTTGCTACCGGGGTTTGAGGGCATGAGCGCTTATCCTGAGGCTTCGTTGGCGGCGAATATTCCGCTGGGTTTCAAGTGCCGTTGGATATACATGAAGAACGATAATAAGGGCAAATGTCTGTTCACGAGTAAAATCCCAGAAGGCAAAGTGCTCCGAATGCCCATAGCCCACGGCGAAGGACGCTTCCTGTTTCCCAAAGAAAAAGAAAAGCAACTGCTTGAGAAACTGTACGATAACGACATGGTGGTTTTCCGTTACTGCGATAAAAACGGCAACTACGCTGAAGGGCACTATCCGACAAACCCGAACGGCAGCTTCCACGACATCGCAGGCATCTGCAACCGCGAAGGCACAATCTTCGGATTAATGCCTCATCCTGAACGCGCCTTGTATTGGTGGCAGCAACCTGACTGGACACGGCAGCAAATGATGCCGCAGTACGGCGACGGAAAACTCATCTTCGAAAGCCTGCTGGAACATTTAGTGAAGAAGCTGTAAGTCCTTCTCGTAAGGCAGGTTGGTCCGCGCGCCCAACTGCATGATTTTTCTGGAAGCCACAAAATTGCCGAGTCTGCCGCAGTCAAGCAGGCTCTTATTCTTGAGTAGCCCGTAAAGGAAGCCCGCATTGAAAGCGTCGCCTGCGCCTGTGGTGTCGAATACGGGAACTTTGAAAGCTTCTATGCGATGGCTTTGACGTCCATCGGTGACATAGCATCCGCCTGCGCCCAACTTCACAGCCACCACTTGGACTCCTTTAGCGAAAAGCAGATCCGCCGCTTTAGAATAATCTTTTTCGCCTGTGATAAGTTCCAGTTCCACAGAATTAGGCAACATAACATAGGTCCGCTTGATGATGGGCTCAAGTTGCTCCATGCCTTTTCTGGCATATATAGCGCCGGGGTCAAAGCTGACTTTGGCGTTTTCTGGAAGTGCCTTGAGCAGTTCTTTTTGTGTCTGGAAGCTTTTTTCGCCCACAAACGAGGTTAAATGCAGAAACTTGGCTTGTGAAACGTACTGTTTGTTTATCTCTTCGAACGCTACGGCGTCGTTAACGCCTGAATGAACGTAAAGAGCCCTCTGCCCCTGCTTATCCACGAAGCCCATGACTACGCCGCTTTCCCCGTACTTCGCGCAGGTTATTCCCGCAGTGTCTACACCTTCTTTGCGGAAGTCTTCCACGAGCTGTTTGCCTTCTTTGTCGCCGCCGATTTTGCCTATGAAGCCCACTTTGCAGCCTAATCGTGCTAAGCCTACGGTGGTGTTGGCTGCTGAGCCTCCGCATGCTTCCGTGTGAATGGTGATGTAGCTTTCTTCTTCTGCATGGGCGATGCGGTTCACTTTGTAGAGCTTATCCACGTTGAGCGCGCCAAAACCCACAATATCGAAGGCGGTCATAGGAACAGCTCGCGCAGGTTAATCTTGTACTTGCCCAGTTTACCACCATAGTTTCCCGCGGATATGTTTTCCATGCCTGGAACTCTTCGTGCGGCTTCGATTCCTGCTTTCATGGCTTGCTTAACCGCGTCCATGGAAATCCCATTAATGACTATTTCAGGAATGAAGCGAACTCCGTCTGGGACTTTGGAGGCTTCGCCAAACTTATGCTTCAGCGACGGACAATAAAGATGATTTGTAGTTGGTCCAATCTGTGGAAAATGCGTTTCAGGCTTCGAGCCTGCGGAGCATATGTCAAACGGCGTCACGACACCGGGCACTTTGTGGATGGCTTCCAACGCTTTGTCACCTGCCTTGTTCATGGCTTCTTTTGTGGTGCACATTAACCAAAAATTTGCACCCATGACACCGTGAGCGTAGCCTAAGCGATGTTCGATGATGAAGTCGGGAACCATGAGGGGGACCACGATGACTTTTTTGCCGTAGCGTTTTTCGACCCATTCGTAGCCGTCGCCGCAGTGCCCAATCCGCTCCATCATATCCAACTGAGCTTCAGCCTTCGGCATAGCGTCGAAAACCGCTGTGAACGGTTTGACGAGGATGTCTTGGCGAATTCTGTAAGAAAGTTCTGTTTCAAACTTCTTCAGCGATTCCGCAAAGGTTTTTTTGGGGTTGATTTCTGCCCAGAACTGCAGCAGTGCACCTTTGCGTTTGTCCAGCGTTTCCTTCTCCATCAGGTACCGTTCGACGCCGCCTTCGGTTCTGCCGATAACCACTGACGGGGTGGCTGTTGAATCCTCTGCGGCAGCGTGCAATGTGCGTTCGTCGTCAGCCGTAAGCATTACTCGGCAAAAGATGCCCTCAAACGCCTCAGCATAAGTATCCTCCACCGCTGCCAAGGGTTCATCCGAGTTTGCCAACTGCTTCGCCTCTCACTTTTTTCCTGAATTCGCTGCTCTCCTTCGACAACAATTCCATATTCTCGGCTGTGACTATTTGAACCTTCGGAAAAGCTTGGTTAGATGAGAGAAATCTTTCTGCAAGCGCGGGAGTGACTATGCTGTTTTTTAAGGCTTGAGGGCTTTTGCTTTCTGCCAGTTTTAGGGCTTGTGCTTTTCCATGTTTGAGGAACACGTCTGCGAGGATTGCGGTGACGGTGTTGTTTTCGGCGAGAACTGCGACTTCGGCATTTCTTACAGCGTAGTCATTGCCGTTGAAAGAAACGGTTAACCCGCCGTTTTCTCGTACGAGTCGGAAGGCTTCCACATCGGTTATGCTGTCGCCCACATACATCACGCTGGAAAGCGGCAAAAGAAACTTCGCAACAACCTCTCGGATGGCTTGGGCTTTCTGCTCTCCACCAACCGTTTTCACGTCCGAAAAGATTCTACCGCAATCCATGCCTGCAATTTCCATCCAGAATATCTTGTCCAGCCGCTTCACGGTTTCTTGATCTCGGTTTGAAAAATCTTTCAGCGACCTCGCCTTTGGTGGAATAGTTATCATAGGCATCGCGGAGATTTCCTGAGCGAGTTCCTTCAGCTGAACCGTTTCCAGCGGAGTGAGTGCGTATTTATGCATGTTGAGCCGTGTGCAGTAGGTGTTTTCGAAGGGGAAATCCAGGGTTTTGCAGAGCACCCTGATGTAGTGTTCGTAGCTGGTGCTCACTATGAACGCGTCTGATAGGCTTCTGATGTGTTTGAGGGTGTCTTTGCTGCCCGCGATTAAGAGGAGGTTTTGCGCGGAGAACTCCTGCATTTTTTTGTCTGTGACTTCGTAGGCTTTCAGGAAAGGCAAAATCAGCTTTAGTGTGTCGCCAGCATTGTAACCCGCCTTCTTAACAACATCAGCGAGAACATCGTCGTATTTGCTAATGAGCGAGAACAGCTTGTTGCCGTCGGGAACAAAATGCGCTGTCAACTCGAACGCATTGTCGTTTTTGCTTATGGGTCCTTCGCAATCCGAGATGAACAGGCGCTTCAACGTTTACGCCCTCAACTGCTTCATGTGATGTACGCTTTTCGCGATGCCCTGCTTGGATGCTACGTCGTTGCGGTACCACAGAGCGCCGCCTTTGATGGATTTGATGCCTTCTAGGCTGACTTCTCTGGCTTCTTCGATGTCTTCACCGACACCTAAAACTCCGACGACGCGCGATTTCAACGCGTAGGTTTCTTTGCCGCGGAGTTCCATGGAGCCGGGGTAAACTCGAATTCTGTCGCCATACTTGTGCTTAAGCGCGTAAGCCTCAGACAAGTCAACAGGCGTGTCCACCTCTGCCTTGTTCACTTTGTCGGGAAACTCCTTGGCGTAGCCGCCGTAGCTGGGCGGAACCTTGTACGTCAACACCGTTGCGGTTTTCTCCACTTCCACACGCGTCAAAGTTCCGTCCAACATTTTATAGCAGAGGTCTACAAAGTCTTGCTTCAGCACGGGCAAGATGTTGATGATTTCAGGGTCTCCAGGCCGACTGTTGTTCTCCAAGATTTTTGGTTCGCCTTTCGTGTGCATGAACGCCAGATAAAGCGGTACGCCTCTTAGTGCGGAGGGGTCTTTTATTTTGGCGGTCCATTCCGTGAAGATTCTCTCTGCAATGGTGAGTTCTTTTTTGCGGTCTGCCTCCGTCATGAACGGAAGATGGTCCACGGTGTCTTTGTAGCTGCCCATGCCGCCTGTGTTTGGACCTCTATCATCGTCAAATGCTCGCTTGTGGTCTCGCGTGTCAGGCAGCGGCGCGAGGTGTTTGCCGTCGCAGAAAGCCATGAAGCTGGATTCTTCGCCGTCGATTTTCTCTTCGATTATGACGGTGCCGTATTGGAAGTTAGACATGAAATGCTCAAAAAGCTCTTCTCGGCTGTTGAAGTGGTCTCCCCAGACGCCCACGCCTTTGCCTGCCGTTGGCTTGTCAGGCTTCACGACGGCTTGATTGTTAAGCTCGTTGAGCCACTTGTAAACCGCCGCTTTCACGTTTCCCGTGCCTTTGTAGTCTTTTGGGTCAAAGACTTTGAAGCGCGGGTTAGCTTCGGGCGCAATCTCTTGGAAAAGCAGGCGCTGCTGGACTTTGCTCGCTTCAATGGCGTACTCTTTCTTGGGGCAGATAACCTGTATTCCCGTGCGTTTCTCGATGGCGTCTCGTGCGCCTTCGATTATGGGTTTTTCTGGTCCGACTATGGCGAAGTCGATTTCTGCTTTGTTGGCTTCGGCGAACTTGCAGATTGCTTCAACGTTCAGGTCAGGGACGACCACGTGTTTCGTGGCTTTTTCAATGTTGAATGGGTTATGTTGCTTGTCCGCTATGTAAAGTGATACTTTGTAGTTTGGGCTTCGGCTAAGCGCATCCACCATGGCGGCTTCTCTTGCGCCGTATGATACTACGAGTACGCCTATCTTCTCCATGTTCAGGCACCTGTGGTACAGAATTAAAAGTTAAGCTTAATTTGCTTTGCCACTAAGCGCCTTGAATCGCGTTGGCCCCTTCGTAAATTCGGCTCTTCTCTTGATAACCTTGGATGAATCTGGCTTTCATTTCATCCGCCATCTTCTGAGCCAGAGGCGTCGGGTACTCGCCTGTGATGCATGCCATGCAAAGCTGGTCACGAGTGGAACCCGTAGCAGCAACCAGTTTCTCTATGGATTGGTAGCACACGGCGTCAGCGCCGATTATCGTGGCGACTTCAGCCGCGTCATGTTTTGACCCGATGAGTTGCCCATATGTGGCCATGTCTATACCGTAGAAGCAGGGTCCGATGATGCGGGGGAAAGTGACGAACATGTAAACTTTTTTAGCGCCTGATTTGCGGAGTTTCTCTATGATGATTTTGGTGGTGTCTCCGCGGACGATGCTGTCTTCCGTGACTATGATTCGTTTCCCGTCAACTTTGGCACCAAGAATGTTCACTTTGCGATCTATAGTGGAAAAACGCTCGGCATTGAGCAATATGAAAGCTCGCTCGGTGACATAGCGGTGCCTGCGGCTGGCACGTTCCCACCGTAAACCCGAAGCCTCATGCACGCCCATGGCAGAGTCATCGCCCGTTTCAGGCACAGAAAGAATAATATCCGCGTCCTTGACCATTTCCGGGAACTCTTTTACGATGTTTCTTCCGAATTCCTCGCGGATTTCGTAAACGTATCTGCCGTCAAACGTTGAGTCAGGTCTGGCGAAGTAAGCAAATTCGAAAGCGCAGAAAGCCTTGCACGGTTTCTCAATGAGCGGTTGGCGTTTGAAGCCGTCTTTGGTGGCGGTTACGAATTCGCCTGGTTCCAATTCAAAATCTCGGAGGAACCCGTTTATGTCAAGGCTGACAGTTTCGGATGAAAAAGCAAGAGTTTTGCCGTCTGGGCTGTGTCCAGCGCAGAGAGGCTTTATGCCATGCGGGTCTTTAAAGGCGAAGAAGTCCCCGTTACCCGTTATGCCGATGACGGAGAAGGCGCCGTCCAAACTCAACATAGTTGCTTTAACGGCTGAAGCCAAATCTTTTCCGTTCTTCAGCTCTAATAACAGTTTGTTGGCGACCAAATCTGAGTCGCAACTGCATGTGAAATTTAAAAAGTGCCCTTTCATCTCTTCCAGAAGCTGCTGAGTATTCACGATGTTACCGTTAAAAGAAACGGCAAGCTTGATACCGTCCGATTCGACCGTCATGGGTTGCGTGCCCTGCACGATGGATTTGTCGTCACATTTTCCCGACGTGGTGTACCGGACGTTGGCTATGCCCAAGCTCCCTGGCAGACGCCCGAACCATTCTTGGATGGCGTTGGTTTTCAGCTTCGGCACCAAGTCAAGGTTCTTGTAAACGAAGAATTTGCCTTCATGATAAGTGAGGAAGCCATGGGATTGGTGACCTCGGTGGTTTTCGGCGCGGAGACCCCAGTACACATAGGAAAAGACAGGTTCATTCTCGAAATTAATTGCCCCGAAGATACCGCAGCCTATTTAGATTCCTCTCAAACTGCAGAGAACCATAGTGTGAAATGTCGGGCTTATGAGCGTTTAGGACATTTTCAAGTAAAAACCATGGAGGTTTTGAGAATTCTAAAAAACGTGTGCCGTTACAGCTGGCGCGGTCAACAGCTTGCAATGCAATTGCGCCTACGGTGTCAGTCTCACTCTGTCTCTTGGGTAAAGCGCTACTTCGCGGATGTTCTTCTTTCCCGTCAGCACCATGGTGAGTCTTTCTAAGCCGATTGCCCAGCCCGCGTGCGGCGGCATGCCATAATCAAACGCCTGCAAATGATACTTGAACGAATCCGGGTTCAAGCCTTTCTCTTTCATCCTTTCCATCAACAGTGCTTTGCCGGCTATTCTTGTGCCGCCTGAGACGAGTTCTATCCATCGCCACATCAAGTCAAAGCCCTCGCACAATTCGGGCTTTCCGTCACGCGGCTTGATATAGAACGCTTTAGAGTGAGTGGGCCAGTCGGTGATGAAGTAGTAGTATCCGCGGTCTTTCCCTAGCGCCCTGAAGGCTTCGGTTGTGATGTCTTCGCCCCATGGGATGTTGATGTCTTGTTTTTTGAGGTCGTTGAGGATTTCGTCGTAAGTGAAGCGTTTAAACGGAATCTCAGGAACAGTTGCCCTGTACTTTAGGGCTGACAACTCTTTGGCGCACTTTTCCTTCACGACTTTGCACGTGTGCTGAATGACCTGTTCAAGAAGACCCATAACATCCTCAGCGTTGGCGAAAGCCTGTTCAATGTCCACGGAAACGAATTCGCTCAAGTGACGTCGTGTGTGGGACATTTCTGCTCTGAAGAAGGGTCCAACTTCGAAGACCTTTTCCATGCTCATGGTTAATTGTTCTTTGTACAGCTGGGGGCTTTGGGCAAGATACGCTTTTTCGCCAAAATAGTCCACGGCGAAGAGTTCTGCGCCGCCTTCTGTGGCTGACGCTATGATTCTTGGTGTGTGAACTTCCAAGTACCCTTTTTCGAAGAGAAAATCACGTATCGCCGATAGAGCGTGATGTTGAATTTTGAATGCTGCAGAGTTCTGTTCCATGCACAGGTCCAAGGCTCTTGCGTCCAAGCGTACTTCGATGTTTGCGGGGGTTTTGCCTGTGATGTCGATGGGCAACTGCTCCGCGGCTGTGCTGAAGATTCTGATTTCCTTCGGCAGCACTTCGATGCCTCTGGGTGTCATGGTGGTTTTTTTCACTGTGCCTTTCACGCCGATGCTGAACCGCTTTTGCAGAGTATCAGATTTCGAAAGTACTTCGGGCGCCACTTTCTTTTTGAGAATGGTAACTTGTACGGTTCCTTCTCGGTCTTGCAAGATAACGAATCGGATGCCGCCTAGGTCTCGCACTTCTTGCACCCAGCCTAGAAGCGTGACTTCTTCTCCATCCATCGCGGGTGTAATGTTTGCGGAATAGTGGGTTCTAACCCAGTCGCCTAAGGAATCCAAAATCATAATACGGTCTCCTTAATTAGTCGGTGAATTCGACGCGCAGAGACATGTTCCGCACGTTCTGAGCAATCTCTTTTAGAGCCTTCAAGTCGAAGGGAAGTTGAGCACCGCGTTTTCTGCGCAGGATAACCCTTGTCTCAGTGGTGCCGTCAGGCAGCCAAATCGTGTTAATGGTTAATATGTTCAAGGGCATGAACAAGTCTTCGAGGAACTTGCGGTCATCCACACCATTCTCCAATATGCGCACAGATTTGCCTGTTTCGTCACTGAGGGCTTTGATGATCTTGCCGCCGTAGCCCAGAAGTCTCGGCACATCTCCGTGTCCAACAATCAACGCTAACGTCTTGTTAGAGTCTACTGCTTTGAAGAAGCAAACATTCTGCAGCGAGGGATATTTCTCTTCCAGAATCAGCAGCAAGCGGGCGATTCTCAGGTCTAAGTCACTTATCTCGCCAGCTTTAACTTTAGCTGAACATTTTTGGCACAGCATGCCGCTCTTTAAACAGAAACTGCAAAGTTCGGTCTTCATTGGTAGACGCCCTCCTGCAAACTTTAAGGAGGAGCGTCGGAGCCACGCTCCAGCTTGAAATCGTAAACTTAACGTTCTAACGTTATTTCAATAGTGCTCACGTTAGTCAACCCGCTGCCTTCTTCCTGACCTGCGAGCTGGTCTGTTCCGATACCGATTCTCTTGACTTTCACGTCTGGGAGAAATCGGCGTCTGACAACTTCCACTACGTCGATGGCTCTGGAGATGGCTTTGCCACGTGCTTTGACGCTGACCTCTTTTGCTCCGGCGTGAAAGAGGGTTATGCAGGCAAGCACGTAGTTCATTATTGGCTTCTTGCCGATCAGCACCGAGTTGTTTTCAGACATGCCTAACGCTTCACTCCTAGTTTTACCTTTTTAGGTGGCTTCTAAGTTTTTTGTGGGCGCGAATAAATAGATTGTGGTATTCAATTGTTCATTCCGTTAGCGTTAAACAGTGAATCGAAAACGCAGAAAATACCTTCGCGCAGTATTTCTACAATTAGACAATGTGCCATGGAGACAGAATTGCCATTTGGTGAAGCATGTGCAACGGTTTCTTCCCGTTCAAAGGCTGACTATACTTGAGGAGGAACCGTGGTAGGTTGCTGTTTTTTGATCGGATCTCTGGTAAAGAATAAGTGACGAGCACCATTGCAAAGGCTAGGGCACCCATCGTTAAGCCTAACGCTTGGAAACCTGCCGTTGGGCTAGCATATAGGTTGAGCATTACTCCTGCGATGCTAAAACATT
>JBGOXQ010000027.1:0-12307 GCA_041479225.1 Bathyarchaeia archaeon | reverse complement strand
TTACTCTGTATGTGTCGTCGCTGGTGGGGATGCTGAAGACCTGGCTTGAGATGCGCGCCACGGATGCCTCGTCGTTTTTAGCCACCAGTTCCAACACGCGTTTTTTCTTGTCTTCGGCATCCTTAAACTTCCACTCGACAATCTGTGCCAAGTCGCTGCACGTCATTACTTTGGCTTTGCGGAACCTGGCGCCCAGCTGCTGCTCCGTCTGAAGTGCCCAGCCCTGGTCCTTGTCGTATTTGCGGCTCCACTTCAAAAACTCATTCTTATCCATCTTCAACCAACAAACTGTAACCTGCACTGCTGCTATTTTGGCTTTTCCTCGCTGAGCTTTAGCCAAACTGCCTTGCGATGCCGCTTTGACCATGCTATGCGTTTGCGGAGTTCAGCTATGAGTTCTTGTTCGGTGATGTCAGGGTGCTGAAATCTGATGCCGTCGGCGCAGACGCGGACGCAACCGTCGCTCATGTCCATGCATATGGCTACTTTCGTTTCAGGCGGCAACCGCCCCAACCGCTCCCAATTCTTATCCACGGAGACTGCACCACGATAACGTAGTGCGGCTTTCCTTAAGAAACATTCTGCCTAACCGGAAAAGCAGAGCTCTCAGATGGATAAATCGGCGTTTGTCCCGTTATTTCATAGTTGCGGAGCATTGTTTTGTCGCTCCTGCTTGAGCCTTGGCTAGAGTAAATCCAGAGTTTTCCCGCGTGGACGAAGGCATTTTCAGCTGTCATGTCTCCTAGCGTATAGACGCTGCTCCACTCGGAGCCGTTGAAGCTACGAATCATACATTGGTACCTGTAGTTCCAGAACACGTAAAGTTTGCCTGCGTACTCGCAAGCGCCCGCGTTGCCGCTGCTGTACTTTCCAGAGGGTTAACCACTGTCAGTTGACTAAGCGAGTCGTTGTCGTAGACGCGTCTCATAGCCAACGCCGAAGGCAAGAAGTATTCGCTCTCCCAGAAAACAAACCGAGCCCCTTGATAACTAGTCATGAAAGGTCTTAGGTTCGTGGAGTCATCATCAGGCATGTTCAGCCATGTTACGTTGCTCCAGTTTTCGCCGTCAAAACTTCCCACGTAAATGTCTTCATGTGTGTGAAAAACAGGTGGACCCTGCCGCACCGTTTGGTTTTCCCAAGTCGCCCACAATTTGCCGTCCACAACCGTGAAGCTTGGGTTGTTCGGTGCAGAGGTTGGAAAGGTTGCGTTCCGTGTTTCGCTCCATGCGGTGCCGATGAATGTCTTGAAGGAAAATACGTTTGACTCTGGCTGCACCCAAATCAACCATGCCTTGTCACCACCTATAAGTGCCTTTAAGCCGTAGTACGTTTCGCCTTGGCTGAAGCTACTTGGCACTTCGCGCCAACTGTCGCCGTCAAGCCACTTCAGCTTCACCTGCGAAGTCCACTCGTAACTAGTGTAATTCACTATCCACTTCTCCGTCAGCAACGCATAGAGCTTTCCATCATAAACGAAGTATCCGCCTTGAGTGCTCACTTCATCTGTGGGGGCGCTTACTGCCACTGCGTCACTGAAGTTTTCTCCATCAAACGTGCGGTAAAACGTGTCATAAAGAAAGTACTCACTGGGCTGGAGGGCATCACTCGTGTAGGTGTTGGTATCCTTGGTTATTGCCGAGTAGAACATGTACAGTTTGCCTTGAAACTCTACTGGTTGAGGCCAACCGAAATTCTGGGTCTGCCTGTCGCTCCATTTTCCGCCTTCCCAAAAAGGCGAAGCATCAAAAAAATGCAAATAAGCCAGTGACGCAAGCAGAACCACAACTGCCAAAGAAACTGCAACTGCCGCGAGCACTATCTTTTTTTTGTTGCGGAAACGGGTTTGACTCGTCATTTGGCTCGGCACCTCTCGATGTAACCGTTTGCCTGAGGCCACAATGGCTTATTGTGGTTATGGAATAAAAGTTTAACGAAACTCCGCATGCGACCACTTCAAGGTTTCAGCTGCTTCTTTTTGCCTTCGCTGTTGATTTTATGCGTATGAGTGCGACTACGGCTATTGATAATGCTGCAACTGCAACGGCAAGTATGACTATGACTGTGTAGAGCCCTGTTTGAGGCGGAGTCTGAGTATTTGTTTGGTCTGATGGAGATGTTGGGTTCTGTGAAGGTGAAGAGGTTGGTGTTGGGTTTGATGTAAAAGTGGATGCGGGGGTTTGTGATTGAGTGGGCGACGGGTTAGGTGTATTAGTTGATGAAGGAATTGTAATAGAAACTGTTGGTGCCGAAGGATTTGGCTCTGTCAAGAAGGGAACAAAGTTAACTGCGCCCAAGTTGAAATCATCTTTAAAGTAATGGATAGTCTGGTTTATTGCTTGTGCGTCAGTTGTTCCCCACCAGTTGTATGTAGCATTCAGGTCGGTTGGGGTGCTTTCTAAGTAAATGCTGTACTGAACATTATTTTGAATGTTGTTATAGATGATTGCCGGCATGGGTGATGAAGTTTGGATTCCAATGGTATTGCCTGCAATAGCGTTGTTTTGTATTGTTACTTGTGACCCAACATCTATTCCAATTGTATTGTTGGAAATCAGATTTCTCTCTATTGTCGCACCTTGCCCACCAATTCCAACGGAATTGTTTCCGACGTTGTTGTTTCGAATTATGAGGTTTCCCATAGACTGAGAGGTACTCCGGTCAGTACTGTGGGTAACAACATTTTGAAACAATATCCCGTTTTCATTATTGACAATTAAATTTCTTTCGATTGTTCCTGTACCTTTCAATGAAATAGCATATGTACAGCCAGAAATCGTGTTGTCAAAGATGGAGAGGTCGTAGTTTGTTCTTGGAGTTTCAAAATAGTTTGGGGGCGATGCCACCGAAATTCCAGCATATCCACCAGTAATGGTATTATTGGAAATCAAAATTGAGCCTGACCCAATAGGGCCAAGTGTAGAACCATAAAAGTCGCCTCCAACCGAAATTCCACCATTAATGATGTTGTTTGAAATTGTTGGAGTACCTACGCCCAGAATGTCAAGAAAATTGCTAATTTTGTTATTCGAAACGATTGTTGAACTGTTCTCGATAATAATTTCTGAGCCTATTAAGTTGTTGTTTATTTTTATAGATGCAGTGGTGATGCCTATCCTTGAACTAACGTTCGCGTTCTCAATTATGCTGCCAGACCCAGTTTGTTCATTCCAACTTACGCTACTGGATTCAAAAGATATGCTTCCGCCGTTGAAGTAAATCTTGTCTGCGTCGGTGCCCCTTGCAACTAAGGTGCCGTTTACTTGTATGTAATAGCTATTTAGATTGACTATGACTCCTGCTTCAATTGTTATGGTTACGCCATTGCCTACTGCTGTTGGTCCAGTGAGACTATACGGACTGTTAGCCTTGGTCCACGTGGTGTCCACGCTGATTACACCAGAAACGTTCGCAGAACCATGAACCATGCAGAAATGCAAGGCACCTGTTAAACCTGAGACCAACAACACAGAGAGAAAAGCCATTGTCAATGCTGCCTTCTTTTTCACGTCGCTCGCCTCGCCTATACAATGGGCGATTAGGCTTATTATTCTCCCTGAAGAACAAAATGTTCTCCCACAAGAACACAATGGTGTTATTTACTACGAGGATCTAAACTACGAGTATACTGGGCACCTGCCAAAAGGTCGGGTATCCTCGTAGTAACAAGCAGCAATACTCGTAGTAACCCGTCACTTCATCTACAGTTCAGCTTCTTCACCAACGCGTTCACGCGGTCCTCATCCCTCAAACAATCCTCCAGCAGCGCGTCGGTTAACTCGTAGATTTTGAGGTCGTTAAGCAAAGCAAGTTTCCGCAGTTCCCTGTGCACTTCTTCGCTGACTTCCACAACCACGCGCCTGCGCTTGTCCAAACGCGTCATGGCTTCTTCTTCCGCGGCAAACCCTGCTTGACTTTGCCTGCCACGTGCAAATCGCCGTCTTTGGACAGAACCATCAGGACTTTGCCTTCGGCGTTGAGGAAAGCTACGCCCATGTCGAAGCCAAGCTTCTCCGCTTCGGTCACTCGAAAATCATTCGCGAAAATTGCGTCAGCCAAGTGCCAGTTGGTGCAGTTTACGCCGTTGGTGATTATGCCGCCTTGGAAGGTGACTTGTCCCGTGTAAACGTTGGGAACCCGTGCCTCGTCCAGTACTCCGCTTGTGATGTTGCCCGCCGCGTGATTGTGCCCCGCAGGCGTATAGCGCCCATTTGGGTTAATGTACATCGGGTTAAGCCCTGCGCCTTCTGCTTCCAGCACATAGCCTGCCGTGTCTCGGGGCAGTTGACCCAAAGCAAACTGGCCACTCGTTATGATTGATGCATCCGCGGATACGTTCTGCAACACACTTCCATTAGTTATGACTGCTGTGTTGCCGATTTTTACTTGTCCAAAGCTGCCAAAGTCGGAAACGGAAATTGATGCATAGCGGTGAGTGGCGTCTCCGAGGTCCCATTCGCCGTCCGCATCAGGGCTAAGGTTGCAGGCTACGCCTCCGCCGACCGCCATGATTTTTCCCGCCAAATACAGGTCGCGCCACTCATACTCGGAAGAGCCAACATCATAAGTGTCATCTGCTTGAGGAATCATGTTGCCCAAGTGAAAGTTGCTGGCATAAATGTGCCCGAAGCGTTTATCGCTCGCACCTAAGTTGCCTGAATTATCCGCCGTCGGCAACAGGTCATATCTCAGCTCAAACTGTCCCGCTCCCACCCGCTTGAGCCAAGTGTCCAAAGCGGAAGTGCCGCCGTCTCCAAACTTCAATGCTTCCTTGCCGAATTCGCTGAGGGGATTCAAGTCGCCGACTACGCGGACACGGTAGGCTCCGTCGTCGGGCGCAAAAAAATTCATCGCGTGCACTTCTTTCCAGTGATTATTCGTTCCGCCTAAGACGCCGTGTTTGTCGCTTGTTGGGCAGAAAAAATGATCCAGCACGTTGACGCCTGCTTTGTTGAGAGTTCTGAAGTACGTGAAGGCTGGGGCGTCATTGAAGGGCCCTATGTATGTGGGTCCTATCCAGCCGTTGAGAGGGTCCCATCCGCCGTTTGAACTCAGCGGTTCAGCCCATTGTGTTC
This sequence comes from Bathyarchaeia archaeon, assembly GCA_041479225.1. Taxonomy (GTDB): domain Archaea; phylum Thermoproteota; class Bathyarchaeia; order Bathyarchaeales; family Bathycorpusculaceae; genus JADGNF01. Next base: position 7,232 of record JBGOXQ010000027.1, on the reverse strand, counting down.
CTGTGGCGTCGCCGTATTCATGTCCTATGTGGTGGGCTCCTACGCTTCCGCTTTGGGTGGCGGTTGGGATGCCTTTTTTGCCGAGTTTGGTGCGGCTGAGTTTTTCCACGTTAACCGTGAACGTGCGCAGCCCATACAGGTAATCTGCAAGCTGGGGCGGCTCCTTGCCCAACTCAAGCGAGGTCTGTAGCGTTTGGTCCTGTGCGGTGAAGTGGTATTCGACGCTTTCAACGCGGAAATCTGAGTCAACGTTCTCGTTCGGAAGCGTCACATGCACTTTGTCGCCTGCCAAAAGCGGCGTGGCTCCGTAGTCTATGACGGTGCTTCTGCAAGTCAAATACTCTGCAGAATCTTTCAGGTACGTTAGTAGGGCTTTGGCTCTGAGATCGCATTCGTTGTCGCTCCACAGTTCCTCATCGGTTTCGGCGTACTCGCGCAGGCCGTAAGCCGCTTGGCTCGCTGTGTCTTCTTGAACGGCGGCGTAGCGGCGACCCCCGAAATTTAAGCCGTCAATCCAGAAAGAGCCGGTGCCTGCTCCCGCAAAGTTGCAGACTATGTCTACATATTTAACGTGGGTCCAATCGAATCCCGCTTGCACATTCTCCCAGTTAGCTTGGTTGGCGTTTCCTACACCCACCTCAGTTAAGCGCCATTCGCCTGGTCCCACGGTGAGGTTTTTTGCAGCACTTCTTGAAGCAGAATCAAAAAGAACAATCATTGCGGTTCCATCAAAAGTTTTCTCCAGAAAAAGCAGAACATCCAGAATCGTGTACAGGTTGCAGTTTACTTCTTTGCCGTCATTCAACGTGAAAAACGCTGAGCCGTAATAGTTGTTTTGCGCGTAGAGTTTTATGCTGGCGTTGCCTCGGCTGTGAAAAGCATCTGCGCTTATGGTGCCTGCGTCTGCCGTCCACTGTCCATCTGTGGGGTTTAGGCTTTCGGTCCAGGCGTCTTTGTCTGGGGGGATGCTTTTGTCTGCTATGCCGTAAATCATGATTTTGTTTCGGACTCGGGAGATGTCTTGTCGGTACTCGCTTTGTTCGATTTTGTCTGTTAAGCTTGTCGGGTTGGTTTTGGTGTTTTTGGGGAAAAACTCGAATTTGCCGTCGGGTGCCAAGCGGAAGTCGTAGCCGACGACGCCGTTTTTGTCGCTGCTTTCCGCGATGTATTTTATGATGTCCCACAGAGGCGAATCCGTATACTCCAGCTTAGTGAACGTTGTGTCAGTGTCTTCTACGAGTTCGGTTCCGCTGCGGGCGTGGCTTAAGCCCGCGTAGTAGTCCAGCAGGTCTTTGATGATGGCTTCGCCCTTCTGGTTTACGTAAGTTTTGGTTACAACTCTGCGGAAGAGTCTTTCTCCCCAGCAGCGCCCCGTTACCGTCAAATAGTTCTCGGTGGGTGAAGACTGGTAGTTGGCGCCTTCCACTCTGCAAGTGAGGATTTGCGGGACATTGGTGCCGCGTCCGAGGTCTATGTTGCCATCAGTGCCCACGGTGATGGGTGATGTGCCGTTGGGACTGTATTTTTTGTCCCAGTTTTGCAGTTTTACTTTGTAGCTGCTGACTTCTTTTGAGCAGCCTATGTGAATTTCAAGTTCCACTATGTCGCCTTGGGGCACGGTGACTGAGCCGAAGACTAAGGCAACTTGGGGGATGGCAACGCTCATTACTCGACGCCTCTTCGGTACATCGCTGCCTCATCAGAGTGTGCACTGCTGCGAGCGGATGTGGTTTGTGTTTCGTCGTAGCGCTGAATACTACGAGTACGAGTGGGCACTTCACCCGCAGCATCGTTAAAGTTTGTCACGCTTTCCGTCGCCGAATTCATGCTGTTCGCGAAGCTCCACATGGCAGCCGCAGCCGCAACGATAACCGCGATGCCTACGCCTGTCAAAGCTAAGAACGTGCCGAAGCTGATGTTCAAGCTGTTCTGCACCATCGTGGCGAAGGCAGTTGCCGCCGCGTAGACTTTTTGGGCTATGGCGACGCCTGCGCTGGTTCGCATGAACATGCCCATGACGCTGACAACCATCATGGCAGAAGTAAAAGTCCGCGCCTGCGCATCATTTAACAAGCCAAATTGGTTGGCGATGTAGCCTACTGCCGTGCCCGCGGCGCCTATGCCTGCGATGGCAGCACCTAAACTCTTTACGCGAGTGGCAAGGGCTTCTGCGTCGGTTTGGATTCTGTTGAATTCGGCGCTTGCATGATTCACGGCACGTATGGTGACGGCTATTTCCCTGAAGCTCACAAGCCCGCCTCCGTTTTAGCAGAATCCACTGCGTCTAGCAAGATGCGTTCAAGTTCTGGCAAGTGCGCTTGAAGTGCTGGCTGGATGAAGGGCTTCGCTTGTGCATAATGTGTGCCGAACTCTATTGCAGCTGCGTAACCTGCTTCGGCGCCAACTTCCGCCTGCCACTGTTGCGTTCTGGCAAAGATGGTGCTTCTTAGGTAACCAGTTCGCACGGGCACAAGCCTTGTGGCTTCGGTCTTGACGGTCTCTGCCCATTCAGCCATGCTTGTCTGCACTTGGGTTTGCATTTCCGAGTCAAAATGGCTCATGGCTTGAGAAAATTCTTCAGCGCCTGCAAGATCAATTTCTACATCAACGCTCATGTTTCTTCGCTTCCTCCTCCGTTTGCCGATCTACCTCGCTGAGGATGACGGTGAATTGCTGGATGATTTTGGCTGGCTGCTTGCTGAGCTCTGTTGGGGTCCACCCGAATTCTTTGCAGAGGCGAAAGTCAGTGACTGCTGGGTTGGGTTTTTGGCGTCTGATGGCTCGGATAAAAAAGCCGCCTCTTCCCGCGTTACAGCGCACAGGATATTGACTACTTGGCTGAAGAGTTCGCCTAAAGCAATTGGGATGCCGTTCTCTTCGCCCAGAAGTCTCTCCAGGCTTATGGGTTCGTTTGGCGGTTGTTCTTTCAACGCTGCCCAGATGGTTTCAGCTTGAATCGCTATGAAGTCGCTGCTGAGCACTTGTCCCGAAACTGGGTGGTAGCGTGTGTGTTTTTGGATTATGCGGCTGCGTTTTGCCCAAGTGATTTCTTGAAAAACGTATTTGCCAGCGTATTCTGCGCCGTATTCGGCTCCGACTTCAACGTTTTCTTTGCGCATTCAGAATCCGCTCCATTGTGGCAACTCTTCTAACCACAGCACAGTTCACGTCTTCTAAGAGGATGTTCTGCATCCAAAGGGGCAGGTTGAGGATGCGTTCCCCCACTTTTTCCCAAGTCTGCATCCACTTTGCACGCATTTCTGCTTCGGTTTGAGTTTGCGTCATGTTTTTTTGACTCAGGTTATGGTGAAAGTTTTAGCGACAAACTCTGCTTTGAGGCTGACAAGTTCTTCAATGCGCGTTGGTGCCGCGACGTTTTCCCATTTGCAGTTGCTGAAGGTTGCTTTGCTGCTTCCGCCTAAGCCAAACTCCAAAGTGAACTCTGCGTCGTTGACGACGTTGTCGAATTCTTCTTTGCTTTCAAACTCGAAAACCACTTCGCCCGTGAGGTCACGGTGCCTGTGCGGCAAGTACTTCAGGATATGCCCGTTTGTGGCGCGGATGACGGGAACCTGTTTGAGGTTGTTTTCAACGGTGAATTTCCAGTCTGTAACTCTGTCCAGCACGGTGGTGTCTTTTTTGATGTAGCTCTCGTAGAATGGAACTGCTCCTGCATAGTCGGCGTATGTGGCTCCTGAGATTTTGGCTGTTCCCGTTGCGAGGTCTTGAGCGAGAAGTTCCGCAGTGGCTTTCACGACGTTTTCTATGCTGCATTCGACTTGGAGTTTCTGGAATTTGCATCCCGTGTACAAAAGCGAAATCACATCTGTAGCGGAGGCGAAAACGCCCTTGTAGTACATCAGCTGGACGCTCAGAGACTTCTCCAACTCATCTTTTGCATACTGCAGAAAATTCGTGGGTGCCTCGCTCGGAAGCGGATACACGATTTTCAGGCTTGGCGCGCGAAGGCCTTTTTTGATGGCTTGCAGGTCTACGCTGCCGACTCCTCGGAGTTTCAAGTTGTTCGGGTTCATCGCTGGCTCCAGGCTTTCAGCTGGAACACTTAACATTGCGGGGTTTGCGGGGGTTAGCCCGTAAGATGCTTCGTCTACGTAGTAGACTCGGCTCTCGTGGGCGCTGTATGTTTCTGGCATTTGTTTTTACACTCCAATTATGTACTCAAAGAACCATGATTTCACGGTGAACTCGGTGTGGAAAATGAAGGGTTTCACGTCTACGCGGTCGGCGTTGCGGTAGTTGACGATGTCGCAGTATGTGACGCCGTTTACCGTGACCGTGCAAGAAACGTAGTCACATTTCAGCACTGCCGCGTCGTCGCCGTCGCTTGAACCTGAAGTTCGGGCGAGGAACCACGTGTAGCCGTCTTCGTCGATGTAGCTGGGCAAGTCCTGAACAAGCGTAACGGTTACGGGTTCGTCTGTGCCTTGAGATTCGCCTGACTGCGCGTTTTCCCATGAACCCGCCATGTGATTCCAGACTTTGACGATGATGCCGTCTCCGCTGGGTGATATGCCATATCCTTCAAAAGTTAACGTTATTTTCTTGGCGGTTTTTTCTCGGCTTTCAATCTTGAAGCCAAAAAGCGCAACCGCATATTCACCGACTCCATCGCTGCTTACTTCCGCGCGGCTGTCGTCGCTGGTCCAAAGCGCGGCGTACTCTTCGCTTGACAATTCATTCCAGCCTAAGCCGTTCGGTGCAGCTTCTTCGTTGCGGCTATATGCTTTGTGAGTTTGTGCTGCTGGTCCTAAATTGTAGAAGTCGTAGCGGGTTTCGTTGGGCTTACTGCTGTTCTGTCTTACGATGCGGTTCACTTCTTCAACGATTTTGCCCCGCATAAACCTGCCAGACTCCTCGGCGCCCGACTGTTCTGTGGTCCAAACGTTTACTCTTAGAGCTGATAGGCGTCTTCGTTTTTTGCCGCTGAGTTCGATTTTCTGATCTGCACTCTCAGCTAATCCCACCGTTACTTGCCCATCACATTCTTTGAATGCATCTGTGTTCTGCCACTCACCAGTCGCAACTATGTTGGCTAAGCCGCCGTTGTCCTTAACTACGCGCATGTTGGTTTTCAGCAACCTCACCAACGTTGCTGCCGCGTCTTCTATCTCGCTCATTAGCTCAGGAGCCTCCTGCACATGACTTTGCGGTAAGCCGTCTCGCCTTTGAACGCGTAGTCCTGCACGCTGATGACTTCGTAGTCCACGCCGTTTCGGCGGATTTTGTCAAGATGCCTAACGGGCGCAAACACATGCAGCACCAAATAATCGTTTGTGACGTAGCCTGGCTCCAGCAGAACCTCCTCCATCTTCGCGGGTAAAACAATGGCTTTCACGTCTGCGGCTTCGCCGTAAACCGTTTTCTCGCCCGTTGCAGTCACAGCATGCAGTGTTAGGTTTTCGCCTTTGCTGTTCAGAACCTGAGTGAACCGCGTCACAGGCGCCTCAAAGCCGAGGAGAAATTGCCCAAGCCAACACACCGTGGCAGTAGCCCACTTGTTTTCCACGTAGCCGTAGTCTGCGTGCTTAACGCCCCAAAACATAAACTCGTTTACGTGTTGACTGATGATTTGTGCGCTGTACTCGTAGGCGGATTTGTCATGATCCCGCCTTATGCCAGCGAGGATTCCCGCCGTAACGGCGTCGTAATAGTCGGAAGCTGGCGTTTTCGCCACAGCATCTATGTAACCTGCCCAGCACACTGCAGGGTTATACGCGGGATACAGACGCGAAGCAGCAACCGCATTGATATATGCGTACGCATTTTGCACCGTGGCACTCCAACCTTCGTAATCGTAAAGCCCAAACAGCGCATAAGCCAACGAATCGTCAATAATGATTTTATTGCCCTGGTCTACTCGGCGCCAACTTCCATCTCCAGTCGGCGGCGGGTCAAAACTGCTGAAGCAAGCCTCTAAACCTGGGCGGTAGAAGTTCACGGAATCCGCCATAACTGCTTGGTACCTGCCTCTGTTGGCGGGGTCGGATTCACACAGCATCTTAAGTGCAACAAGCCCGTCGAGGCATTCTACATCCATCTGATTGAGCCATTCATCCGAAATGGATACGGCTCTTGCGAACCCGCCATAGTAATGGTCATGTACGCCCAACTCGCTTGGCGCATGCTGCATATTGTAGAGGAAAGTATTGCCAGCCAGCACCGCGCCGTTCAAGTAATCTGCGTTGTTTGTTAACTCATAAGCCTTCAGGAGAGCAGGCACCGTGCGGCACACATCCACAGCGTAGTATCGCGTGCTGTTTTCTGCGCTCTCGAACCCGCCGTATGCCTGCTTTTCGCTGTCGGTGCACTGCTGAGTGAGGATGAAGTCTGCAAGCGATGTGATTTTCGCCTCAATCTCGGCGCTTCGAGCGTCGAACTGCCCATCGAAGTAGGCTTCGAACAAGAAATCAACGGCGAAACCTGCCGCGAAAGCTGCTTTGCCCCATGATAGGTCGGGTCCAGCTTCGGGAACCACATACAAATACGGCGCGTAGTCCATGACATACTCGTAGTATGCTTCAGGCACTGGCATGGTTCATGCGCTCCTGATTATGGGCTGCTTCAACCCAGCTAAGAGTCGGTCCAGTTCCTGCTGCAGAACCGTCAGCGGCGGCGCTTTATCCAGCACGTTCACGTTTTGGTCTCCCACGCTGAAGCTTAAGCCAACTGCAGAGCCGCCTGTTAAGTAGCAAACGGCGTAAACCGCCGCCAGAAGCGTGATGTACTCCTTCTCCGCATCACTGCAGTCTTCGCTGCTCACTTCTCTGCCCAGCTCCAACGCCAACGTGACTTCGGCGCGTTTAATCATCTTTTGAAGCTTAACGTCAGGAACATCCGACGCGCTTACATTAATGGTGTCTCGCACATCGCTGAGGGATACGTTTGCCAAACAGGTTCACCTTCACAGAGAGAAAAGGTGGATAAGCCTGATTTAAACAATTTCAGCAAATAAAAGCACAAATAGAGAAGATATAGATTAAAAAGGCATTTATTGAAGGTATTTTACCAAAATAAGCTATGAGAATGGCTTATTCAAATAGGTTTTTTGAATAAGCATTTCAGTCGAACATAAACAGCAGCCGCCGCAACGCAGAGCAGAAGCAATGCAAACGGTAGACATACTGGGAGCTCTGGAATTGTCGGTGTTGCCGTAAGGGTTGATGCTAGTGCGGGCGAAGCTGTTGGTGTAGTTATTGAGATCGTTGCGGATG
>JBGOXQ010000026.1:0-12470 GCA_041479225.1 Bathyarchaeia archaeon | reverse complement strand
CTGGCCAGTCTAATTCAAGAACAGGAGGCTTTAGTTCCAAGTGGTTCACGTATTCCTCTTGTTTTATGGTTGTAGGCAAGTATTTAAGGACAAGTATCAATACTAAAAAGCAGTAATTCATAATTAGAGGATGCTAAGATGGGGCGAAGAAGGAAAAAAGTTGTTCACATTCCTAAAAAGAAGCTGCCAAAATTCTTCTCCTGCCCCAAATGCGGAAAAGAAACAGTCAGAGTTGACATTCTGAGAGAAGAAGGACGCGCCATCTCAGGCTGTAGCAGCTGTGGTTTGCAGGAAGAATTCCCAATTAAGCCCGCTCAAGGCGAAGTTGACATCTACTGTTTGTTCACCGACAAAGTATACGGTGCCTCACGAAGGTCATCCGTAACTAACGTTAAAAGCTCTTAGGATAAGGTTATACGCATGATTGGGCACATTGAAAAATACTTGCTCGACAAAATCAAAGCGGAAAAATCCATTCATATGACCTTAGTGGACCCCGAAAAAATAACTCTTTCCCAAGCATCAAAAATTGCCGAAAACGCCAAAGCCAGCGGAACAGCAGCCATAATGATTGGAGGCTCAACTTTCGTTTCGCAAAATCACCTTGATGACGTTGTTAAGGCAATCAAGAAGTCCGTGAAAATTCCTACAATATTATTCCCCAACAACATTACTGGAATCAGCCGTTACGCGGACGCTATTTGGTTCATGTCCCTGCTGAACTCCGTTGACCCCTACTTCCTCGTGGGAGCCCAAATACTCGGAGCCCCTTTAGTAAAGAAGTACAATTTAGAGCCAATATCTATGGGCTACATTATAGTGGGCGAAGGGGGCACCGCTGGAATCGTTGGCAAAGCCATTCCTGTGCCATACAATAAGCCTGAACTCGCGGCCGCTCATGCGTTAGCAGGGCAGTACCTTGGGATGCACTTCATTTATCTAGAAGGCGGGTCAGGAGCAACAAATCCTGTGCCTCCAGAGATGATACGCATAGTAAAACACATTGCCGATGCCCCCCTCATAGTGGGAGGCGGAATCAGAACCAAGGAGCAAGCATTGGCTGCCGCATCCGCAGGTGCCGACATAATAGTCACCGGCAACATCGTGGAGAGCATTAATTCCAATCAGAAAGTAGCTGAAATAATTAGCGGCATCAAAAGCGTGAAACAGTAACCCTCGGTTCTTAGCGTGCCCTTTGCTGCGTTTACAAACAATCGCTTTTTCACTATTTGTTAGAAACACAAAATAGATGCGTCGTTCACAATGCACTGCAGGGGTACTAGACCTGTCAAATAAAATGAGCGAGAGCTACCGAAATTACGTAGACCTAATGGAGACGCAGCTCCGCCAACTGTATGTAATAAGCGACAGCGCCCGCACGAAAGGACTAGACCCTTCTCTAACAACCGAGTGTATTATCGCGCAGGATATAGCTGACCTCGTAGAAGGTCTGGTGGGTCCGAAAGGCGTGGCTGCAAGCATCCGAGAATTAAGCACGAAACTTGGAAGAGAAGAAATAGCTTTCAAAATCGCGGAGCAAATCGTCTACGGCAAATTCGGGCATCTGGATCCGGAACCTGCAGCTGAGCAAGCCATCCGCACAGCGCTTGCAATATTCACGGAAGGCTTAACTGCCGCCCCAATACAGGGCGTTGCTCAGGTGAAGATTAAGTTAAACCTCGACCGCTCGCGTTACTTAGCCATTTACTTCGCTGGTCCCATTAGGTCTGCTGGAGGCACTGATCAAGCGCTGACTTTAGTTGTTGGGGATTACGTGCGCCGCCTACTAGGCTTGGACCGTTACAAACCAACCCAAGAGGAAGTGTCCCGCTTTATCGAAGAGCTGCGGTTGTACGAGCGATCCGTGGGACGCTTTCAATACCACATACCAGACGAGGAATTGAAAAAGGCTTTCGACTACCTCCCCGTTGAAGTCACGGGCACAGAATCTGACCCCATTGAAGTGTCTTCTTTCAGGAACCTCCCACGAATTGAAACCAATCACGTGCGGGGAGGCGCGTTGCGAGTTGTGAACGACGGCATAGTGGGGCGAGCGCTTAAAGTTTATACAATCATAGAGAAACTCGGTTTCCAAGGCTGGGACTGGCTGAGAGAGTTCAAGAAGAAATCGGAGAAAAAATCCTCTGGCTTCATGGATGATGTCATCGCGGGGCGCCCGATTTTTGCCTTTCCATCAAGGCGAGGCGGCTTCAGACTGAGATATGGGCGGTCTCGAAACACAGGGTTGTCAGCTGTCGGGATTCATCCTGCCACTATGCTCGTAGTAGAAAACTTCTTGGCAGCTGGCACTCAAGTGCGTTTGGAACTTCCCGGGAAAGGGGGCGTTACTGTGCCTGTGGATTCTCTTGAACCACCTGTTGTCTTGCTGAAAGACGGTTCTGTCGTTCGGGCTTCCATGGAAAACTTTAAGGATCTAAAAGGCAGAGTAGAGAAGATTTTGTTTCTAGGTGATATACTGATTAGTTTTGGGGACTTCCTCTACACGAGCAAGACTCTTCCTCCTTCGGGCTACGTCGAGGAATGGTGGGTTAAGGACTTGAAGAACGCCATCAAGGAAGGCTTTGCCGCCGACTTGGTGAAGGCATCAGAAGCGGCCAAGGTTTCGGCTGTGAACCTCCAGAACTTGTTGGATAACCCTTTCAGTTCCGCGTTGCCTGCTGAGGAAGCCTTTGCTTTGTCGTTGCATTTGCATGTGCCTTTGCATCCGAAGTTCACGTTTTTCTGGGGAAACCTATCTTCCGTTCAGGAGGTTAAGCTTCTGAAGGATTGGCTATCGAATTCTGAGGTGCAGAGCGTTGGGGGATCTGTTCGCTTGATTGTTGGCACATTGGACCCTAATGTGGGATCGGTGTTGAGGAGGCTGTTTGCTCCGCATAAGGTTTCGGAAGGCAAGATTGTGGTTGAGGGTGAAGATGCCTGTTCACTTGCTTTCTCTCTTGGTTATGGTTCTCTCAGGGCGATTGATTATGCTTCTGCGGGTTCAGTGCTAAAAGCTGTTAGTTTCCTGTCTGGAGTGAATGTGAGGGACAAGGCTCCAACGTATGTCGGTGCACGGATGGGACGCCCTGAGAAGGCTAAGAGGCGGGAGATGAAGCCCTTGGTGCATCTGCTTTTCCCTGTCAGTTTGGCTGGGGGTTCGCACCGAGATCTTGTTGAGGCAGGCAAGAAGGGTCCTGTGTTCGTGGAAGTTGTCAAACGCAAGTGCCCTAGCTGCAAGAACTACACTTTCAGAGTAAAGTGCAACGACTGCGGCTGCGAAACGATTGCGGAGAAGTATTGCCCGCGATGTGGGCGTCCCTTGAAGGAAAACGGGTGTTCCACATGCAAGGCTGATGCGGTTCCTTATCAGAGGCAATCGCTTAACTTTAAAGAAATGCTTGAGGTTGCCTCACGTAATCTTGGGGTTTCTGTGCCTAAGCAGCTTAGAGGCGTCAAAGGGTTAACGAATGAGGATAAGACTCCTGAAATCATCGAGAAGGGCATCTTGCGTGCAAAATATGATTTGTCAGTTTACAAGGACGGCACAATTCGCTTTGACGCGACAAATGCTCCATTAACACACATTAAGCCTAGCGAAATCGGGGTTTCACTTGAGAAGCTTAAGGAACTTGGTTATACGCACGACATTCACAGTGTGCCTCTGACTGATTCTGGGCAAGTTTTGGAACTAAAGATTCAAGACGTGGTTATCCCAAGAAATGCTGCTGAATACTTCGTTCAGATTGCAGGTTTTATCGATGATCTCTTGACTAAGGTTTACGGGTTGCCGAGCTTCTACAATGTGAAGAGCCCTGACCAAATGGTTGGGCACTTGATTATGGGTTTGGCTCCACATACCTGTGCATGCATACTGGGTCGGGTTATCGGCTTTACCGACCTTAAGCTAATTTATGCGCATCCGATTTGGCATTCGGCAAAGCGCCGTGACTGTGACGGTGATGAAGACACAATCATGCTGGCTTTGGATACGCTTCTAAACTTTTCAAAGAAATATTTGCCCTCACAGATCGGCGGAATCATGGATGCACCAATGGAGTTGATTCCATTTGTGAACACGAAGGAAGTGCAACGTCAGGCGCATGATTTCGATGTTGATGAAGCTTATCCACTTGAGTTTTATGAGCGAAGCATGGAGAAAGCTGAGGCTAAGCAGCTTGGTCCCGTGATGGATGTTATCAGTCATAGACTTGGGACGGAGGCTCAGTTTGAAGGGTTCCATTATACCACGCCTGTTTCGAACATTAACATGGGCAACTCTGAGAGCAGCTATAAGCAGTTTAAGTCCATGATTGAGAAGTTGAACCTACAGCTGGAGTTAGGAGCAAGGATTGACGCCGTGGATGTGAGGCAAGTGGCTCTGAAAGTTTTGACCACCCACTTCATGAGGGACATCTCGGGCAACTTGAGAGCTTTCACAACTCAGGCTTTCAGGTGCAAGTCTTGTAACAAGCGTTTTCGTAGGTTGCCTCTTCGGGGCAGCTGTCCATTCTGTGGTGGCAAGTTGACTTTGACAGTTTACCGTGGCGGAATCGAAAAGTACCTTGAGGCGGCTCAACAACTCGTGGACAAGTATGGTCTTCCTAAGTACTACACTCAGAGGCTTATTCTGATTAAGCAGGAGATTGCTTCCACGTTTGATAATAAGAAACCGAAGCAAGCTAAGCTTTTTGACTTTGGTTAAGACTAAAGCTTTTCAACTTGAACCGAGAATGTATGTTTGGGGTTAGCTATCAAAGAGGCATATCATCCGAACGCTTACCTGCAGAATGTGAGGAACGTGAAGAGCGGCTTATCAGCCAGAACTAAGATTCTAAGCGTTCTAGATAAGCAGTCAGCAGATTCGGCAACGGTCGCGCGGAACGTTGCTATGTCTTATGCTGCTGTTCAGCATCATTTGCGGCTGCTTGAGGAAGAGGGCACTGTTCGCCGTGTAGGCAAGAGACCTTGTTCTTGGTTGTTGACTGGTTTAGGTCAGAAGCGTTTGGTTTCTTAGAAGGTGCACTGGCAAGGCGAATGTTGGCATTTTGGGCATTTGTGGGGGTACTTGTTGAGGGCTGCTGCTTCGAGGTCGATGTTCATGATGTTTGCAAGGGAAGCAAGCCAAGCGATGACGTCTGCGAACTCTCTTTCAGTGGCTTCTTTATCGTTTCCTTCCAATGCTTCACATAGTTCTTTAACTTCATCCACAAGCCACTCATAGGTCCCTTTCATTCCGCGTTCGGAGTCTCTGTGAAAGTACAGGTGCTTCATCATTTGTTGGAATTCGCTTATGTGCATAGTGTTCCCCGTTTCTAACGTTAGCTATATGCTTCATCGGAGTTTAAAATGTAATTGCCAGTTGTGGTTCGTTTGTTTGCAATATTCTCCTTTCGTATTGGGGTTGCGCAACATTAATAATCCAGCAGAATATTGGTCTGTATTGTTCACGATTAATAATAGAGGAAAAAGCGATGAGTAAAAAAAAGAAAGAGAATCAAGGACCAATGCCTGCCGCAAGTGCAGGACTTTTAAGGTTCTTTGAAGAAGAGACTGAAGGTATCAAAATTAGACCTGAACTTCTCATAATTTTCGCGGTGGGTCTAATAATAGTCTCTGTAGTAGCGTATATTGTATAATGGGCTCCACTCTTCAACGCTCAGCGCTTTGGAGCATGTAGAACTTCTATTCTTTGAACAGAGTTAAGGTTCAAGAAAATTTCGCTTCTTTCTTCCCTGCTTGCCACCTGAGGAATAGGTTGTGCAATCGTTGATCTAAGAACGACTGCTTCGGCATCTGAAAGCCAAATCCCAGCTGGTTCGCTGGTTACAGCTATGAGTGTGCCCTCAAAACCGTAGACGGGGTCCAGAATGACTCTGATTTTCTTGCCCACATTCCTTTCAAGCATCTGAAATATAGATGGGGGCAATTCTTGTTCTGGCATAGCCTTCGCAAAAAGACTACTATAGTCAAGTTAAAGATAAAACACTTGCCCTTGTCGGAATTGACTCATTTATGTTGGGTCCTCTGCGGAAAGCTTCGTTTTCACTTCTTCATGGATGATTATGTGTCAAAAACTAATGGTGCCTCCTTGAAGGTTATGTGGAAATGTGTCTTTCGTGTCGCAGGAAGTAATCCCTGACTTCGCTAGACTTTAATAGGCATGCGCTATCTCATACTGAATTCACTTGAGATGATGGATGTGCCGACTGAAGATTCACTTAACCAGTCAATAGGCAAGGCGAAGAGGCACTACTCGTCTCTGTTTTTCCTTCCATCCTTCAAGAAAGCACTTGCCATCGTAGCCGCCATGTGCATGATCACAGGCGTCTCCACGATTGTATTATTTCCTTCGCTTCAAGGATTAACCAACGGCTTTCTCTTAGGCGCCTCCTTATTTGCCTTGAACCTTCTCTTCGATGTAATCTTGAGCAGAGTGGTTCTCAAAGGCGACGCTATCTTTGTTCTTCGAAGAACGGTGGCTCTTTCCTTTTTCAGCTGGATTTTTTGGCTGGTGTTCATACTTCTAGGCGTTGCTTTGGGCGCGGTTTTCAATTTAACGTTATGGGTTAAATTCTGCCTAATAGGATTCGCCGTCCTTTTAACTCTGCGCACCGTCGTCTTCTTCTCCGTATCCGCTGTGAGTTTCGCGAGAAGGATAACGGCTGTTTTGATTCAGCCCTTACTCTGCATCGTTCCCTTCATAATTTTCTGGTCAACGCAAAACGTCGCTCCAATAGATTTTTTGCCTTTCGTCGCGATTTCTCCTTTCATCGCTTGCGGTTTTGCGCTCCTGTTCCTTTCTCTGCTGGATAGAATGGGCAAGAAAGCTTACAACATGTCAACCATAACTATTTTCAAGGCGTTTATGCTAAACTGGGTGGCCGCGCTCAACGGTCCCTTAGAGAGTTACTTCGAAGAGCTGGGCAAGGACGAGGACATTGAAGTTTCCTTCTTGAAATTCGATGCGTCATCCAAGCCTAAAGCAGCCATCATCGTTCCTTTGGTTCATCCTGGCCCCTTCAAGAACATTGGGAGCAGCCTCTTGCCCTCTATGCTTAAAGAAGAATATGAAAAAGAATACCGGTGCGACGCTTGTGTTCCCCTTGGGCTTCTTGGTCACGAGTTGGATGCTGCCTCGCAAGCCCAAAACCACAAAATAATCAACCAAGTGCTTAGCTCCGCCACGTTCCCCGCCTCCGTAGACAATGCAACTTCTTTCGTAAGGGTCTCTGAAGGCTTCGTGACGGTTTCATGCCAAGTCTTCGGAAAAATCGCGTTCCTCTCGTTCACTCTTGCTCCCAAAACCACTGAAGACCTGCCTCAGGAACTAGGTAACATCGTCCGCGAAGAAGCTGAAAAGCTAGGGTTTGCACAAGCCATAGTTGTCAACGCACACAATAGCCTAACCAGCGCCGTGGAAATCGAAGCGTCGCTGGATATGCTGAGAGAAGTGGCTTCCAAATGCCTGAAGAAAGCTGCTTCTCTGCCCTCTTACCCCTTTGAAGTCGGCACCTCTACAATCTATCCTGCAGAGTTCAGCCTAAAAGACGGAATGGGCACAGGTGGAATCACAACTATAGTGATCAAGGTTAACGAACAGAAAACAGCGTACGTCGTTATAGACGGAAACAACATGGTCTCTGGACTACGCGAAAAAATCCTTTCTGCTTTAAGTTCCGCTGGGTTCCAGGAAAGCGAAGTTTTCACCACCGACACGCACGCGGTAAGTGCCGTGGTTGTGGGGCGCCGAGGATACCACCCCGTAGGCGAAGCCATGAACCAAGACCGCCTCATAAATCACATCAAAGAAGCAGCGTTAACAGCGGCAAGCCACTTCGAAACCTGCAATGCAGGCTCGCTGCGTTTAGTTGTTCCTAAAGTGCGCGTTATCGGAGGCGAATGCTTAGAGTCTCTGACGCATCTTATTGACGAGACGATTCAGAAGGCGAAGCGGATAATCATTCCAGTCTTCGCGCTTGAAGGGTTGCTCCTGTTTTTGCTTGTGGCATTTTTGTAAGCCAAAACTCTGCACTTTCTCTTTCTGCTTTTTTCACAGTGCCTTTTTGGCTCGCTGCGGTTTCCTCTTAAGCTCAGTTCCACACACTGAACACTCTTTGGACTTGTAGTTAGTATGGTACTCTCTGTGGCATGCAGGGCAATACCTGATCCAGTTCAAGACGCGGCGAATGCCAAAAGTCGCCAGCGAAATGAATCCCACCCCCAATTGCGTGGAAACGTTTTGTATGGCATAGTCATCTGTGACAATCTGCGGATTACTGCCCGCCGCTTTAAATTGCAGCGCTAATGCGAGAATCTCCATATCCGCCTTAGACAAGACAAACGAGTCGCCCAACGAGGTTGCCGCGGCTTTCGCCTTGTCCAAGAATTCTTGAGATGGTTCGCTGATTTTCAATCTGCCGCTTTCAATGGCGGTGTTGAACCTTAGCGTGGTCAGGTTCTTTGCCCTGATTTCTTCCTCCACCTTGGGCGTGGTGAATTGTTCCTCGCTTACGGAGAAGGGGTCAAATCCAGCTACAAAGGCTGAGGTGTCTAAAACCATGACTCGCTTGCCCAATGTGCTGTTTTGGATTTTTCATCCCGTTCCCTTGAACAGCAATCTGCTGCGGAGTCGGTCGTAGAAGTCGTCTGTGAATCTTATGAATGAGGTTAGGTTCTTCGAACGCGTGACGGATACTGTGGGCTTGTTTGCGGGCAAGAGACGGCGGTAGTTTCCGTCAACTATAACTAGCATGTCTTTTGCTCTGAGAGATTCAACTGTCACTTTGCAGTCTGCGGGGAAAACCATAGAGCGAAAAGTCGTCAACGAACAAATAGGCGTCAATACGATGGCGTCTATTTTCGGGTCTAACACTGGTCCGCCTGCGGAAAGGCAGTAGCCTGTGGAGCCCGTCTGCGTCGACAATATCAGCCCGTCTGCTTCGCACTTGAGAATAGGCTGGTTGTCTTTGCATATCTGCATGTAAACTATCTTTGAGGGTTCTCCCCCGGAAATCACGACGTCATTCAAAGCATCTGGAATTGCTTCTCCATCAGCGAATGCGGCAAGTTTGGAGCATTTTTCAATTCTGAATTCGCCGCTTAAGATTTTTTCTACGGCGGCGCAAGCGTCTTTCGGCTCCACTTCCGTCAAGAAACCGCGGACTCCCATATTGATGCCGAGTATGGGCGATTCAGGCTTGGGGATAGTTACGCAGGTTCTTAGTATGGTGCCGTCTCCGCCGATGGTTATGATGAAGTCCGTTTTCATGGTTTTCAGCGGAATCATTTTGCCTTGGGTTTTCACTTTTCCAGTAAGAGTGTCTTCCAAGAAAACCTGCAAGCCTTTCTCCGCCAGATAGTCCGAAAGTTCTTCCGCCAGCGTCAATGCTTGTTTTTTGTCGTAACGTGCTATAATTCCGACGGTTTTGAACAAATTTTCCACCGTTCAATATTTAGCGGTACCTTAATCTATATATGGGTGTTGTTCAGATTTGCTTCTAATTGACTAGGTCGATAGTGAGAGTATGACTAAACCAATGGACGTTGGAGAATTGCGCGTTGGAGGCTACATGATGATCGACGGCGAACCATGCAAGATAATGGACGTAACTAAGTCCAAACCGGGAAAGCACGGTTCCGCCAAAGCCCGCATCGTCGCCATAGGCGTATTCGATAATCAGAAAAGGCAATTCGTCAAACCCGTAGACTGCGGCGCTGAAGTTCCCATCATCGACAAGAGAGCCGGCCAAGTTTTCTCTGTTAATCCGAGTGGCGTTCAAATTATGGATTTGGAAACCTACGAGTACATTGATGCGCCTTTCCCAGAAGAGGAAGAAATTAAAGCTAAAATTGCTCCTGGCGTTGAAATCGAATACTGGAAGATACTGGGCAAAGTCCGAATAACTAGGGCAAAATAACTCCTCTTCTCTTTGTAGCCTTCTCTATTTTAAGCTAAGAGTGCGTTGTGGAGTTAATCCCACCAGCGCCAATTAAGTTTCCTAAAAATCACATACAGAACTAAGAGGATTATTCCCCAGCTCAGGGCAATGCTTGCTATCGTCAAGGGAATCTCTGTTATGTAGATGTAGCTTACGTAGCCGCTTATGATCCATAATCCGACTATTAATAATATGAATACAGCTGCGTGTATCCCGCGTTCAGCAGTCAAATTCAGTTCACCTTACTCTTGAATGGTGCTGGTTGTTGATAAAAGATTTTCCATGCGCCAAGTTTATTTCTCCTCGTAACGCTTTAGTTTTGGAGCCGATGATGCATGAAGAGCCGTCTGACTGATGAAGAAGACACTAATTATGGGGAAACTGAGGCTTCACATCTGATTTATTGGGAAATTCAGCGGTAGACTTTGAAACACAAATTGACACTTTTCTGTAACTTCTGGTTACTGTTTGCAGTTTGGGATTAATTCTGAAGGCAGTTTGATGAAGGAGTGATTAATGGATTAGTTCAATGGAAAAAAGAGGTGAGAGAAATGCCTTTTTTGCCGCAATATATATTTAAAGTGCTGAACCTGTCTCTTAGCTGGAGACTTAGATGGCTTTAGATCGCTTGGGATCCTCGCTTTACGATGCGATAAAGAAGGTTTTCCGGTCCTCCGTGGTAGATGAAGCTACGGTTAAGGAACTTGTGCGAGACATCCAAAGGGCGCTGCTGCAAGCCGACGTAAATGTGCAGTTGGTTCTGGGCATTTCCAAGCAGATTGAAGACCGCGCCCTAAAAGAGAACGTGCCTCCAGGCATCTCAAGACGCGAACACGTCATAAAAGTCGTCTACGAAGAACTCACCCGTTTCGTAGGGGAGAAACCGGTTCCACTCAAGATGGAGCCAGGCAAGAAATACATACTCATGCTCGTCGGCATTCAGGGCTCAGGAAAAACGACCCAGGCAGCGAAGCTTGCAAGGTACTTCCAGAAACGCGGGCTGAAGCCAGCTTTGATTTGCGCGGACACTTTCCGTCCTGGGGCATTCGCGCAGCTTCAGCAATTAGCGGCTAGGATAAACGTTCCCATTTACGGCGACCCCAAGGCTAAGGACCCTGTTAAAGTGGTTGCTCAAGGATTGAAGCTGTTCCCCGACAAGGACATAATCATCGTTGACACTGCGGGACGCCACAAGGAAGAGAAGGATCTCATCAAAGAAATGAAGGATTTGGAGAAGCACATTCATCCAGACGAGATTATGATGGTTATCGACGGCACCATCGGGCAGCAAGCGCTAGCCCAAGCCAAGACTTTCCATGAAGCTACGCCAATCGGCGCCATATTGGTGACGAAACTGGATGGCTCAGCTCGTGGAGGTGGCGCGCTTTCTGCGGTGGCTGCCACTGGTTCGCCTATAAAATTTGTAGGCACAGGCGAAAAGATAGAAGACATCGAACAGTTCATTCCCTCCCGCTTCGTCGGTCGCCTCTTAGGCATGGGCGACTTGGAAACTCTCCTTGAAAAAGTGAAAGACGCTGAAATCAAGGTTCCTGAAAAGAAAGCCAAAGCCATGATGAGCGGCAACTTCACCCTGACCGACATGTACGATCAGTTCGAAGCCTTCAAAAGCATGGGACCCTTCAAAAAAGTACTACAGATGCTCCCAGGAATGGGACGCGAAATACCTGACGACATGCTTAACACGGCTGAGGGGCGCCTTGAGAAATGGCGCGTCATCATCCAGTCAATGCGTCCTGAGGAAAAGGAAAACCCCAAAATCATAAACTCATCCCGAGCAAAACGGGTTGCCCGCGGCTCTGGAACAACTGAAAAAGACGTTAAGGAACTGTTGAAGCAGTATGCCCTGATGCGGAGAATGCTGAAGATGATGAGACGCAAGAAAGGCAAGTTACCGTTCATGGGCGGCATGGGTGGGAAAGGGTTCCCCACAGACTTCAAGTAGGATACACGTATGGACGTTTTAGACAAAGCGCTGCAGATGCTGGAGAAGTATCCCTTATGCGACCACTGTCTCGGCAGGCAGTTTGCACTTCTTGGGCATGGCATAGAAAACGCTGAAAGAGGGCACGCGGTAAAGCTTAGCTTAACTCTGCAAGCCAGCGCCTCCGCCCAAGCAAAAGAAGCTGAAGGCGTGAAAACACTCAAGCTTCTCGCCACCAATGGCTTCTCCACTGAAGCGTTAGGCACGTTGCGTCATTTGAAGAAGCGGTTGCCGAAGGCAGAAGCCAAGCAGTGTTTCTTGTGTGATGGCAGATTCTCGTTTGTGGACAGTTTAGTTAAGGTGGCTTTGGAGAAACTTGCATACTACGAGTATGATAGCTTCCTTGTGGGTGTTGAGTTGCCTGTTCAAGTGGGCGAACGTGAGGATGAGTTCAAAGCAGCCTTTGATGTGGGCTACAGTGAAAGCAATAAACATGAGTTTGGAAGACTCTTCGGCAAAAGAGTGGAAGCTCAAGCAGGCAAGACAGTGGAGTATCGCAGCCCTGAAATCATGATAATCATCAACCCCTT
>JBGOXQ010000025.1:0-12600 GCA_041479225.1 Bathyarchaeia archaeon | reverse complement strand
GCATGATGTGGCGTTGGCGTGGGTTGACGCTGCCAAAATGCCGCAAGTCAGCGAGGTTACGGCGGATTTAGTTTATTTGCGTTGGGAAGGCGACAGGAAAACCGTGACGGGAACTCTTGGCAAAACGGAAATCAACAGGGCAAGCAGCATTCAAGCGTGGGCGGAGAAGTTGAAGCCGTTCTTGGCTAAGGGTTCGGAGGTTTATGGTTACTTTAGTAAGTATTATTCGGGGTATCCGCCGTCTGATGTGGATATGTTTCGGAAATTGGTCAATTCTGCTTAGTTTGGCTGCTTTCGTTGTTTTGAGGATTTGTAATCAGATTTTCAAGTCACATATATTAATATACAAGAAACAACTTGAAACCTTGTTTCAGAGTCGGGTTATAACAGATGGAAAACCGCTCAGTGGCGACTGCAACAATCGAAGTTAACGCAGTTACCACTACGCTTCAGGAACCATCACTTCTTAGTGCCAGCTTAAACAAGCAGCAAGTGATTGCTCTGCTGAAGAAGCATGGCGTCGCAGACACAATATTTTTGGAGAGCCCCGACGTGCGAGCAGAAAACCTAATTCCAACACTGCGAAAAGCAAAAGTAAAATTGCCCGAAGCCTTCTTCCAAGATTTAGCCGCAGAAATTGGCTTAACCTTTCTCAATATAGACGAGATCAATAGCCACTGCCGCGGTGGAACTCCATTTAATTTCTTGACAGCGCTGCCTTACCGCGTCATAGCCGAATACCTCATCATCCCCCTGCAAATCACTCCAATGACAGCGCATTTAGCATTGGAGAACCCGCTTAACCGCAAAACCATGATGGTTATCCAAGTGCTTCTAGGCGAACGCAAAGTCACTTGGTACTTGGCATCTTCGGAATCCATCGACATGGCTGTGGAAAAAGTGTACCGCGAAATCCACAAGCATAACGCATTGTTGGACCTTTACTACCGAAACCCTGACGAATCAGCGCACAAAGTGCTTTATACAAACCAGAAATACTGGATAATAGGCACCATAATTGCAATAATTGTCGCTGCCGTCGTCAGTTCCGTACTAACTTTTGCCGTTCTCTTTGCCGCCATCAACGTAGCTTATTTTATGATTAACCCATTGAAAATTTACATCTCCGTAAGGGGATTTCAAAAATCGAAGAACATATCCTGTGTTTCTGCCGAACAACTCAAAGAAACCAAAGATAAAGACTTGCCTGTTTTCACTGTTCTAGTTCCTGTTTTCCATGAAGCTGCGATGCTGCCTCAAGTCATGCGTAACCTTTACAGTTTGAATTATCCGAAGGACAAACTTGATGTCAAGATTCTGATGGAGGAGAAAGATGAAGAAACCTTGGAGGAAGCTCGCAGGCTTGGCTTGTTCGGCGACCTAAAAAAGCCTGTGGAAGGCATACCTGCAGAGGATTACAGAGCTTTCCTCAAAGTCTTCGACCCAGTGGTCATACCGCAGGCAGACATAACCACGAAGCCAAGAGCCTGCAACTACGGCTTACTACGCGCAAAAGGCAAATACTGCGTTATCTACGACGCGGAAGATAACCCGAATAAGGACCAGCTAAAGAAGGCTGCTATAGCTTTTGCCTGTGCGGATGAGAACATTGCTTGTCTCCAGTCTAAGCTTAACTTTTACAACGCTAACGAGAACACGCTGTCCAAATGGTTCAGCATCGAATACTCATATTGGTACGACTTTTATTTGGAAGGCTTAGACCGAGTTGACGCGCCTATACCATTAGGCGGCACAAGCAATCACTTCCGAATCGATCAGCTACGCGAACTCGGAGGATGGGACCCCTACAACGTAACCGAAGATGCAGATTTAGGGTTGAGGATTGCAAGGAGAAAACTGCGAACTGCCATGCTTGAATCCTACACGTATGAGGAATCGCCTCTTAGAGTTTGGAGCTGGATTAAGCAGAGGTCACGATGGTACAAGGGGCACGCCCAGACGTATTTGGTTCACATGCGGCACCCCCTGAAGCTGCGGCAAGAGTTGGGCTGGAGAAAGTTCTTCCTCTTCCAGTTAACGTTTGGCGGCTCCATCTTCATGCCCATCATCAATCCGATACTGTGGGGCATAACTGCAATTAGCCTGTTTGCTCCATGGCTTTTCAGCAGCCTCTACCTCTTGCCAATCCAATCAATTTGCATATTCAACTTGGTAGTGGGAAATTCGGCTTACTTAATCCTGTATCTCGCCGCTGCCATCAAAAAGAAGAACTACCGAGCGTTGCCGTACGCGATAACTATGCCTGCATATTGGATGCTGATTAGCGTGGCAGCTTGGCGCGGACTAATACAGTTGATTACGAAGCCGTTTTACTGGGAAAAGACGTCACATGGAGTTACAAAAAACAAAAAATAACTCTTTTAGGTTTTGCGGATTTTGTATTGGGCTCTAATGTGAGCCTGAGAGATGTAAAGCAGCACTAAAATGCTGTAAGTGATTTCTCCGTAACCCGCAGCCTTGGGGATTCCGGGGATGCTGGGCAAATCCAGAAGCGTCAAAGAATCTGCCACAGTCACAAACAGCAAAATCGCTGCGGTTCCTAACCAACCCCATCTCCGCTGCATCCAAAGCCCATACGAAAAAACCAACGTGAATACAGCAAAAAGAATCGTATAAGTGGCATAAACGTCGTTGGCGAAAAAATCGCCGCTGAAAAGCGCGAATGGCTGAATTCTAGGTCCAGAAAATAGCCAGAAACCGAAAAAGACGTGGATGACGCCAACCAGAACTTGAATTGCGACTAGGAGTACTATGCCGAAGTTTCTGCCTTTGTAGATGGGCGGTTTGTGGGTGCTGCTCATCGAAGGTCTCGACTATTGCTTCAGTAAGCTGTGTTAATCTGTTTTTCCCTGTTGGAAAATGAGAAAAAGAGGTTGAAGCCGCATTTGGCTTGGTTATGTTGGTTTGTTCGGCAAGTTTTATCTACAAGGCAAACGCCCTTACAACTCTGATACAAACATGTCAACGAGAAATTGCTCCAAATGCGGAAAACCAGTTTCTTCAATGGAGGCATTATTCTGTCCTTTCTGCGGGGCTGCACTGACCCCATATCTGCCGCGTCCTCAAGCTTTGCGGATCAATACGCATTCTTACGGCTGGGCAATCCTGTCCTTCCTTCTGTCTTTTCTGTGGTTCAAGATAAACAATAACCCTTTGTTTCCTCTGGGGTTCATAGGCGCTTTAGTTATCACTTATTGGTCTTACGACATTGACAAATCGTTGGGAAAACAAACCGTGGCTATAGTGGCTTTTGCTCTGTCCGTCATAGGCATGATCCTCGGGTTGACCATAAGGTGAGCTGCGATGCTAAGAGCAAGAAATTTATTGCCCCAAAACAAAAAGTTTAATGGATTTTTAAGGTGAACTAAAAATGGCATTTGTAAAAGTGGCTTCAGAAACAGACTTGAAACCTAACCAGATGAAAGTAGTAAACGCGGACGGAAAACCCATCCTTCTCGTTAACTTAGAGGGTACGTTTTACGCTATCGGAAACCGCTGCACGCACATGGGTTGCATGCTCTCCAACGGAAAACTCAAAGGAAACATAGTGGAATGCTCCTGCCACGGCTCAAACTTTGATGTGAAAACTGGCAAAGTAGTTAGGGGTCCTGCGTTGACGGCTGAACCCAAGTACGAAGTGAAAATAGAAAACGGAGAAGTAATGATAAGCGTTTAAGAGCCCGTTTCGTTTTTGCTTCTTCTTTTTGTTTTTCGGTAGGCGTTCTTTATATGCAGGACAAGATGAGCCAGAAACACCTGCTCTTGCTCGTAAATTCTCTTCAAGGTAAACGGTCTTGAAAGCATGCCGCTTCTGAGTTCAGCTATTTCCTTCTTCGGAGAGAACCAGATGTAAATCGGCACACCCACCAGAAGCAGTAGCGCGCCTATGGCAATTTGCAGGGGTGTACACTGGGAAATCAAGTAAATTGAGAAGGCTATCCCTAAACTGGGAAGTATGAGCTTGCGTTTCGATTGATGCTGGGAAGCCATGCCTTCTCTGTGGAACGTGAAGATTGACGCGCTGGTCGCTAAGTAAGTGATAGACATGAAGAAAACCGAGACCGAAATCAGCAAGCCCAAGTCGCCAACAATCGAAGCCGCAAGCGCCGTGACACTTTGTATGATAATTGACAAGTAAGGCGTCTTAAATCTCGGGTGCACTTTGGCAAAGGCTTTGGGGAAAAGCCCATCTGCAGCCAACGCGTAGCCCAGCCGCGAAGTGCCAATCATGCCTGACTCGTTTGAACCCGCAACCGAAATTAAAGCTCCGATGCCTACAATAGCGCCGCCCAATAAAGCCAAAACCACGTTTGAAGCAAAAATCGAGTTGGTCGCCGATGCCAGCGGCGCAACATCAGTCTTAAGAAAGGTATAATTGCGAACTCCGAAAAGGACAATGTTGGTGATTAAATAGAAGATAGTTACGACGGCGATCCCGATAACTATGGCTTTCGGAATGGTTTTTTTCGGTTCCGTAATCTCTTCCGAAGGTATCGTGGAGATTTCGAAGCCCGCATACGCCCAAAAAATAAGAACCAAAGCCGTACCAAAATTATCCAGCCCAAACGGGGAAAACGGCGTAAAATTTGCTGAGGCTGAAGAGGGATTGAGGAAAATCCACGCTATGCCTGCGGCGGCAAAGAAAATCAGAGGAGCAAGCTTCGCAACTGTGAGGAAGTCGTTGATTCTGCCCGCAGCCCTGACGCCGACGATGTTGGTTGCCGCCAAGAACACCACAAACAAAATCTTCACGACAGTCTGTCCTATAAGGTCCAGATTAGGTAGAAAGAACATCAGGTACCTTGTGAAAGCCAATGGGAAAACAGCCAGCGAAATCCATTCGGCAAACCAAAGCGCCCAGCCAACCGTGAAACCTGCAAACGGACCCCATGCTTCTTTTGCGTAGGCGTATGGTCCGCCCACCTTGGAAGTCATGGCAGCGCATTGTGCAAAACATAGAGCGATGATTATGGCGATGATTCCTGCTAGGACCCAGACTACAAGTGAGAAAGGTCCAAGGTAACCCGCGCCGAAACTGGAAGCCACATAGATGTCTGCTCCAATTATGGCGCCGATTACCAAGTTGGTTACGTCGAAGAGTGTGAGTTTTTTCTGCAATTTGGCTTCAGACAGAACTTCGCCTCCCTGACAAAACAGTTGCTCTTTTCACATAAAACATTTTGCGGCGCACTCTGATGAGCTATGCTTTTTGTATTAATTCAATAAGCGTGCCGTCGGGGTCTTCGATGAAAGCGATAAGTGAACCTTGAGGGCTTAAACGGTAAGGCTCGTCGGTTATCGTCACGTTTTCTTTTTTCATCTGAGCTATGGTTTTGTTCATGTCTTTGACTTCGAAGGCAAGATGGTCAAATAGGCGGTCCTCGTAGTCTGCCTGCACAAACCTCTTTTGAGTCTTGTAAAAGGTGAGTTCCAGTGTAGCTCCTTTCGCTTCAGGATCTTGCAGGAAAGCCAGTTGCGCGTTTGTTTGTGAGATTTCCATGCGTTTCACAATTTTCAGCCCAAAGAATTTCGTGTAGAACTCTATTGATTTTTCCATGTTGATGGTTCGGATGCTGGCATGAACAAACATAATACATCACACCATTTATGGATGGATTTTTTGCCTTAAAGAAGTTTTGATTCACAAGCATCACAAGCAGCTTCCGCCTGTATTTGAGCGGAGGATTTTTTCTGCGCTGCTTTGGATAAACCGAAAATTAACGTTGACACAAGCATCAGAAAGCTCAGAGAAGCAAAAAGCGCCGTGTATCCTTGGCTGAAGCTTGCGAGAACTACTCCGCTGACAAACGGCCCCAGAGTCTGCCCAACATCCATCATGGTGCACAGAAAACCCATGGATGCACCAACCAAGCCAATCGGCGCTAGTTCGCTCATCAGCGGCGAGGTTGAGGAGATAACCACGGCGAAGCCTATACCGAAACCTACGGAGCAGAGAAGCAGAATTGGAAATTGAACCGTAAACGGAATAGCTAACAATGCAAGGGCGCTTATGATTGCTCCAGTGATTATAGGCATTCGGCGTCCTCTCCTGTCTGAAAGTCTTCCCAAGATTGGGCGAGCAATGATAACCGCAAATGTCAGGACGCTTAGGATGACTCCGTAGGCTACGGAATCCAGCTTAGCCACTTCAATCGAATAGCCCACTATGAAGAACTCGACTGCGCCGTAAACGTAGTATTGGCTTGCCTGCACAAAACTCACTACCAACGCACTGCGGTTGCGAACCACCTGAAGCCAACCTTGAAACATTTTCCGCGCAACCTTATCAGCGCTTGCAGGCTGTTGCAGTGACGCTGTCTTCTTCGTTTCGGTGAGCACAAGAAAAGCAATGGCGAAAGCCGTGACGCCTGCAACTGCAACT
The DNA here is from genome assembly GCA_041479225.1 of Bathyarchaeia archaeon. Lineage (GTDB taxonomy): Archaea > Thermoproteota > Bathyarchaeia > Bathyarchaeales > Bathycorpusculaceae > JADGNF01. The sequence goes on along the minus strand of JBGOXQ010000025.1, from coordinate 6,197 downwards.
GCCAAGTAGAGTGCGTGGTAGCTGTAGCTGGTTAGAAACAGAATCAGTCCTCCCAGTGTGGGCGCGATTGTTCTGCCTATTCCCGTTGCAGAGTTGAGGATGGATATGCGTTCACCGCGCTTAGTGGGGAATCGCTCCGCCACTGCAGCTTCAGTAACGGGCACGAAAATTGCTGTGGCGAAACCATGGTAGAAACGCACAAGAGCCAACTGCCACCAAGTGGCAACGAACAAGTAGAGGAACGGCGCGGAAGCGAAGACGAAAGCGGAGAACAACAGAACTTTTCTTCTGCCAACTATATCCGACAGTGAAGCAGCAGGCAAACTTATGAGAATTCCCGGTATAGTTGAAACAGCCGCGACCAAGCCAAGCAAATCAGGCGGAGTCCCAAGGCTTTTAGCGAACGGGTTAAGGACGGGGCTTTTCGCTATGGTTGAGCTTAGAATAGCGAAGGCTCCCATCAAGCAGAAGCTCAGGAAATAGCGGTCTTTGAGGAGGCTTTTCTTCAACTGCATAGTGCTCAGCTTACCCTGTTTCAGTTGTGAAAGTTGTATTTTGGTTTTTGCACTTGCACACTTGATTTTTGTGGCAAACATGGAAATAAACTTAAATCTGCCTTCCATCCAATGCTGACAATAAAAACGTAACCGATGACACCCATGGCGCATCTAATCGAAACTAATCAGCTTACTAAATCGTTCAACGGTCTTGTGGCTGTTGATAAATTGGACATTATAGTGGATTCTGGCGAAATCTTCGGGTTGCTTGGACCTAACGGCGCAGGAAAAACAACAGTCATCAATATGCTGTGTACGATACTTAAGCCGACTTCTGGCTCGGCGAAAGTGAACGGCTTCGACATCGTTAAGGAAGCCACACAGGTGCGCAAGTCAATAGGCATAGTTTTTCAAGAACCTAGCATCGACGATAGGCTGACGGGACGAGAAAATCTGTACATGCATGCTAACCTCTACGGCGTTCCTCCGAGCGAGCAGAAAGAGCGCATAGACCGCATACTGAAACTCGTTGAACTGGACGACAGGGGAGACGATTTGCTGCGCACTTATTCAGGTGGCATGAGACGCAGGCTGGAGCTTGGCAGAGGGCTAATTCATTATCCGAAGGTGCTATTTCTGGATGAGCCGACGGTTGGGTTGGACCCGCAGACCCGCGACCACATCTGGAAATACATTCGCGAACTCAAGAAGACCCACGACATAACCATCGTACTGACCACGCATTACATGGATGAAGCTGACCGCCTCTGTGACCGTATAGGCATTATGGACCACGGCAAAATCATAGCTTTAGATACGCCTCAGAAGCTGAAGGAGACACTGGAAGGAGACGTCATCACAATTAAAGCCGCTAAACTAGACGAACTGAACGCGTTACTTTCAGAGAAACTGGGGCTTACACAGAGCAGCATCGTTGATGGCACTCTCGAAATCACCATGCGAGGTGGAAGGAGCGTTATGCCCCGAATAATGGAGGTAGCCGGAGCCAACAAGTTTTTCATCGACTCAATTCTGCTTCGTGAACCGAACTTGGAAGATGTGTTCCTGCATTATACGGGCAGAAACATACGCGCCGACGGCGGAAGAGAACTGCATGGCTTTGCCGCGATTCAACGGAGGAAAATACGTTGACCGAATTACGCGGCTTCTACACGCTTTGGCTCCGCGAAGTGAAGCGCTACCTGCGTGATCGAACCCGAATAATAAGCAGTTTCGTGCAGCCTCTGCTTTGGCTGGTTGTGTTCGGTGCGGGAATCGGCGCTGCCCTGCGCGGTGGGTTCCAAATTGCCGGAGTAAGCTATCAGACTCTGATTTTTCCAGGTATAGTAGCTCAAACGCTGCTTTTTACTGCCATGTTCATGGGTATATCGGTTATCTGGGACAGAGAATTTGGTTTCATGAAGGAAATCTTAGTTGCCCCCATCTCGCGTTTTTCGCTGTTTTTAGGCAAAATGTTCGGCGACAGCACAGACGCCATGATTCAGGGCGTTATAGTTTTCGGCATAGCCTTGGCCTTGGGAATACAGTTCAGCTTAACAGCGTTCTTGCTTTGTCTGCCTCTCATGCTGCTCATCACCATAGGTTTAGTCAGCGTCGGGTTGATAATAGCTAGCTTCATGGGCAGTCTAGAAAGTTTCGGCGCAATTCAGAGCTTCATTAACCTGCCGTTGTTCTTCCTCAGCGGCGCGTTGTTCCCGATTACTGGCACAGGTACGCCAGAGTGGCTTCAAATTGCTTCCAGACTAAACCCACTAACTTATGGCGTTGACGCCTTAAAGACCGTTATATTGGGAGCGCCGTATGCGCCTTTCCAGATTCAGCCGTTACTCGTGGATGTTGCCTTTGTTGGCGCTTTCGACCTCATAATGATAGCCATCGGGACGTGGGCGTTCAGCAGAATGAAATAGCAAAATAAGCGCCTATCTGAGTTTGGAACGTGAAACAGAACTTGGCAATTGGCGTTTTATCTATTCTTTCCTTGTGAAATGTCTCATTTGCTTTTTGGCTGCGTTAGAAAGGCGAAAAACCTTTAAGCGTGCCTGCAGTAAGCAAATTTTGGTGATGCTTGCGATAAAACTGAGAAGCATAAGAAAACTCTTCTTTCTAACCGTGGTCGGAACCTTCGGCTTACTGCTAAGCTTGGCTTATCCGATTTACGCAGTATTTGCCTTGCTCGGCATGTTCACCCTGATAATGTTGGCTCAGCAACTGAACTTCTACAAAATCGCCATGATTATGAAACGCTACATGCGCAACGTTTCCAAATTACGCCATGAAATCAGAGCCAAGCTTCAAATGGGCTTGACGGACTACCGCGACATCTACTTAGATGATGAGTCTAAATCTCGGCGAAGCGAAAGATGCGGATTCATCTCGTAGCCTAGAAATCAAAAGCTCCAAGCTTCTACGGGCAAGTTCTTTTTCTTTCGTTTTTTTATTTAATTAATGACTTTATTGGGCAAAAGCAAGTCTAATGCAGAAAGGGCAAGAAAATCAGGAAATCACGCAAGAAAAATGTGGTTACTTGTTGGTCATTTCGTTGATTTGCTGCTCCATCATGTGCCCGCGGCAGTAAACTAAGGCTTTTTTGACGCCTGGAACCGTCTTGGCGGCGGCTTTTATGTCGGCTGCAAGCTTGAACGCTATGGGGCAGAACGGGCTTGTCGGGATGAATTCGACTTTGACGGTGCCAGGTTCTTCTTCTTTCACGTTGGTGATCATTTGCATTTCGGCGAAGCTTTGTCCTGTTTCGGGGTCTTGGACTTTGCCTACTTCTTCACGGACTTTATCTTCAAGTTCGGTCAAACAATTTCACCTTTGGCGTGGAAGAAATAAGAAAGGGATTAAGATATAAACCGTTTTGTGATTCTGGGAAAAGCTAATACATACAAGTCGCCCAAATAATCCAACAGCATGTGCGAGGCTTCAATGTGCCGAAGGCAAAGAGCGAGGAACTCGAAGGCATCACACTCAACGTGTACTTGTACATAGCAAAGAAAGGCAAACCCGTCGGTCCAAGAGACGCCGTAGCAGGCGCCCACCTAAGCAGCCCAAGCGTGGCTTACCGGCACCTGCAGAAGCTTGAGGACCTTGGTTTGGTGCAGAAAAACGAGTACGGCGAATACGTTGTTAAAGAAAAAGCAAGCATCGCTGGATACTCATGGATTGGCGGACACATTTTCCCGAAGATGCTGATTTACTCTCTAATCTTTCTGGGCATTCTAATCTTTGAAATTATTGTTCTCGCAATACATTTTTCTGTTGAAACTGAAAAATTCAAAATCTTCTTCCTTCTATTAATATCCGTAACTGGATTAGCCATGGCAGTTTTCATTATTGAAGGATTGTTCCAGCGTAAGAGAACGCACTTCAGCGTGCAGAGTGAGCAAGAACACTGAGCCATCCGCAACAATCTGATTCTCAGGATTCCAATGGCGCCAGAGGAGCAATCTATAAACTGTTGCCTACACTAAAAAGAACTGTGCATGTTAACATGAGCGACATAGACTGCGTCTTCTGCAAGATAGTCCGCAAAGAAGCAGCCGCCAGCGTAATTTATGAAGACACGCAAGTTTTGGCTTTCATGGATATTCGACCTGTAAGTGAGGGGCACACGCTCATCATTCCTAAAAAGCACTATGTGGACATATATGACACGCCCGAGGAACTCGTATGCTATACGCATAAAATCACCAAACGCATCGCCACTGCCGTGAAAAAAGCCACAAACGCCGACGGCATAAGCATAGTTCAACAGAACGGAAAAGCCGCAGGACAAGACATCTTCCACTTGCACGTCCACGTTATCCCAAGGTTCGAAGGGCAGAACATACCGCATTTCCACGAACTGACAGTAATGAGCAGAGAAAAACTGGATCAAGCCGCGGCCAACATAAGAAAGCATCTTTAACGCGAATTAAGCCGTTATCCGAGGCTAAATGTTTTTGAAAAGAACATGTTCCAGTAAATGAACAAGTATAATTGTAACCTGTAGGAGATATCTTGCAGAAACCTATAGGGGCAGGTCTGTATTGGCATTTTTGAACTTCCAGGCATCTAGAAACCTTAAGCTCAAAAAGCATATTTGGATCCTTTTAGCAATAGTATGCAGAAGAGGGGGGATGGGGTAGGCTCTGAGAGCAGTAGATGTGCAGAATAGTATATCTTGCCGTAAAACAACTACATACGCATCAAGCTGCAGTAGGTTTAGAAAATGTGTCCACGAACCGCCGCCCATAAAGTTCCCCACAACCGCATCAAAATCCTCGTCAGAGAAGCCAAACAAATGGTCAACGGTCCCTACTACTGCCCCAAATGCAAGAAGGAACTAATGCAGATTCTGGCAGATGTAAGCAAGAAAGAAGTCCTCGTTATCTGCACCTGCGGCTTAGAACAGCAGCTACCATATGCACCTGTTTTTCAACCCATAGACTACTACAGCAAATTCATGGACATGTACAAAAGAAACCTGTACAAACTGCCGCCCAAACCCTGACATCTCTGTAAGTAAGCATAAGTTTTGGATCGTATTCATGAACCAATGGTGCCGTTAAAAATCTATTGAATTTCGCTCAGTGCTTTTTCAATGACAGCTTTCGTTTGAAGTATCTCCTCGCGCGTGCATTTTCGACTTAGCTCCATGGTTAACGGTCCGCTGTATCCATATTCGTGAAGTTTGGTTAGGAAGTTTTTCAGGTTCGGATTTTCTTCTCTGAAGGGTTTGTGGGCTCTGTTGCTGATGTGAACATTGCAAAGTCGCTCATGGTACTCTTCAAGTAAGCTTAGAGTTTGTCCCGTGGCTTCAGCATGACAGAAATCCAGTGTTATGCCCATGGTTCCGTCGTCGATTACTCGTAGTATTTCTTCCAGCTCAACCACGTTTTTTCCGTAGCCGCTTGACGCGTACGAAAGGTTTTCCAAGGCTAGTTTGAGGTTTAAGCTCTTGGCGTAGGAGGTTAATTCCGTGAATATCTGAGCTAAATACCTCTTTCTCGCGTCTTCGGATAGTCTCCGTGAAACATTAGAATGGACAACCATAATGGGCGCTGAGAGTTTGCTGGCGAAATCTGCTGAAACCCGTGCATAGTAAAGTGCTTTTGGTAAGTCGCTTTCGTCTTTAACGTGGAGCGTCGCAGAATGCAGAGTCAGGCAGTTTAATCCATAAGAGTCAATGAGCTTTTTCGCAGTGTAAACCGATTCTTCATCTTCTTCCTCCACGGACTTCATGTTGAACTCTAAGTTTCGGAAGCCCAGCGAACTAAGCATTGTTATGTTCTCTTCTAAGGAGTATTTGGAAAAAATGCCGTTAGATAAACTTAAATTCAAATCTTAACCCCTAAACACTAAGTGCGCTTCGAGCTTAAATCCGATTGGACGTTTCCACTCTTCAATTTTCTATATATAGTTCATTTATATAGGGGGGTATAGTCTTTTCCGAGCAACAGCATTGCTACAACGATATGGTTGTTTTCTGACATATATCGATTTTCGAAATATATCGAAGTTCAAAACAACCATTATATTGAGATTCACGATACCCATAGTGTAGAAGCGTGTAACACGTGAACAGTACAACACAAATACACAAAAACCCCATCAACAAGCCTGCAACCAACATGAAACCAACCTACATTTTCATCCCTGCAAAACCCAAGGCACCCAACTTCAACAAACTCCTTT
>JBGOXQ010000024.1:0-12753 GCA_041479225.1 Bathyarchaeia archaeon | reverse complement strand
CCAAGAAAACCTGTTCGTTTAATGTCTGCTCACAATGCAAACTTAATTGTTGTATAGACGCGAATCCACCGCTGACTCTGGAGCGCAAGAAAATCATAGGCTACCACATTCATGAGCAAGGTTTTCCTAACGCAAACATCTTTATCGACGAGGCATATTCCCATCCGTCAGCCGACACGAACGGTTACTGCACGTTTTTCAACAAAGAAACTGGAAAATGCCGCGTTCACCCAGTTAAACCCGAAACTTGCAGGGCAGGACCTGTAACATTCGATATAAACCTCCAAACAGGCAAAGTCGAATGGTACTTGAAAAAGGGAACGATATGTGCCCTCGCCCAATCCCTTCGCCTCGATGATAACCAGTTTAAAGGGCACCTCGAAATTGCGAAAGCAGAGATAACCCGTTTGATCAGCAACCTTGACGCAAGTTCCTTAAGAGCTATTTTGAAGATTGATGAACCCGAAACGGTCAAAATAGGCGAAAACGACCTATCTCCGGATATAATATTGAAACTGACCCGCTTTTAACGCCGAAGTGTATCCGCTTTCATAACAACTTAAATAAACTCGCAAAACAAAAATATTCGGTGCCTCACGAGGGCAAAGGGATGTGTTTGAAAGAAATCGAGCTAAAAATGCTCTCTGAACTTGTTAAGAATTCACGAAGAAGCGACAGAGAACTAGCTAAAGCCATCGGCACTTCTCAACCTACCGCAACCCGAGTTCGCCTGAAACTCGAAAAAGAGGGTTACATCAAAGAATACACTGCAATCCCTAACCTCAGCAAAATCGGATATACTATACTAGCTTTTAACTTCATAAAACTTGATTTGAAACTAACCCAAACCCGAGAAGAACTCGAAGCCTTCAGGAAAATACACTATGAAGCTTTGGCCAAAAACCCAAATGCAGTCATGTTAGTCAAACGCGGAATGGGACTAGGATTTAGCGCAATTGTAATCTCGCTTCACCAAGACTACTCATCTTGCGACCGATTCCGAGACCTTTTAAGAGACAGCATGAGCGCAAACGTATCCGGCATTGATACCTTCCTCATAAATCTTGAAGAAGAAAGAAGCAGCATGCCCTTCAGCTTCTCTCTGCTTGCCAATCAAATACCGTTTTTAATTTTCAAGAACGAAAAATGAGAAGCGCCGTTCAAAGAAAGACAAAACACTCTACAACCTTGCTTTCAGAGAAAGCTCGTTTCCCTCAGCTTCAGCGCCAAACCAAGGTTGCCTTTGAATTGAATCTTCCCTGAGAAGAAAGCTTTTTCTGCACTGATTTTGCGGTTAATTAGGTCCATGAAATCCCTGTCCGCCATCGTCAGAGATAACGTAGGTGACACGGGTGTTCCCTCTTTAACTTCCAACTTTTGATCTTTTATGGTAACGCCCCAGTTGCCTCCGCTATCACCCGTGATGTTAACTTGAACTACTACATCGACGCCTGCGGCTTTGGCGGCGTTGAATCTTTTAGGCAAGACTTGTTCGAAAAAATCTCTTGTTGATATTGCTTCCATGAGTTTGCATTCTCCTTTTTCATTTTATCTGAATAAGTCCTTTTCTTTCGGTCTGGTGAGTTCCCTTGCCGATGTATCTTCCGCCGTTTGATATTTATATCCTCTTATAATGGCAACTGGAATTCCTTCAGCTGCCTGCCCTATCACAAGCTCCGCTGCCGAAGCTAACTCGTCACCGATGCAGGTCTGTTTAACGTGGAGAACGTAGCCGAAAAGGTCTTTTTCTCCGCGCCTATCTCTTATAGGCTTGATTCCTGCCACGCCTATGGCGACATTGATTTCTCCCATCCTCAATGGACGCCCATGCGTATCAGATATGATAACTGCAACGTTATGTCCTGTTAGTTTCTTTATCTCATGTCTGATTCCTCGGGCAGATGCGTCAGGATCAGCTGGAAGCAGTGCCACGTTTCGCTCGCCTTTCACGTTAGACCTGTCTACTCCCGCGTTTGCTGAGATTATGCCGTGTTTGGTTTCAGTTATGAGGCTGTGGGGACCTGAGCGCACGATGTCCTTTGTTTCGCGCAGGATAACCTCCACCATGGCAGGGTCCTTGTCTACAAGTTTGGCTATTTCCAGCGCTTTGGCAGAGGGTGTGACTTCGTCGAGGTTAACCACGTTTCCCTCAGCCTTTGCAACGGCAACGTGAGTCACCACTATCACATCGTTCGCTTGAATTGGCGTATTCTGTTTCTTAGCCGCTTCAGAAGTAAGTTTTCCGATGTTATCTCCTTTCTTGAGGAGCGGCAAGTTTTCAACGGGGATGATTTTAACAGCGTTCAAAGCTTAAACCCTAGATTTTTATGTGACAGGCTACTACGGTAGGAAACCTATAAAGCTTATCTGAGTCTGACTCTGGAAAAATGCCACAACCTTTGCCACGAAATCTGATTTAGAAAGAATCTTGATTTTTGCCTGAAATTTAAAAAAAGAGAAGAGGCGAATAAAGCGTCTCTGATTTTGGGTGATGTTTATTTTCTGAATTTTTGCAGTTTTTGCAGCATCTCTTTGTCGCCTTCAGCGTCTCCAGCGCATGTGGCGATTATGCCGTCTACTAGACCATCTAGCTTTGCTGCTTTTTCTTCAACTGTTTCCATGGTTGCGGCGGTTGGCCATCCGATCATCTTTACAGTCTCTACGTTTTTCGGTGTTCCCACGAGGAAATATGCGTAGATTGGTTTGTTCATTTTCTTGCATTCTTTCGCGACTTGCTGAAGTATCGGGAAGGTTTTGTCTTCAAGTCTCATGAAGTATATGAAGTCCCATGCGCCCTTTGCTCGTTCAATGGTCTCCTCAACTGATCGGCGCGCCGTAAGCAAGCAACCTAGCTTTATGTTTTTAAGTTTCACGTTTGTGCGTAAGAAGTCTCGGGCTTCCTCGGAGGAATTCAGCATTTTTATGGGTTCGCCAAACTTGGGTTTGTCACCCATTGTTATTGCTAAGCCATCGACTCCCATGATGTCGGCAGCCAAGGCTAATCCTCCCACTTCTACTGGACCCTTGTAGTGTAGAATGAATATGGGTACGATTTCTTTTTCTGGATACTTAGACTTCAGGACGCAACTGACGACTGTGCCGCTGGGCGCTGGAAAACCAGCCGCGCTGTCCGTAACGTTCCATCCATCAACTAGGTCTTTTATTTCGTCTGCAAGCTTCAGAAATTTACGTGTTGGTACAAACTCGTTTAGTATTTTCATAAAGGCATCATCTTGGCTAACGTAGATAGGTTTGGATTAAAAAGTCTTTTGCATATGTGACGTAGCGCTTTCAAACGGTTACGGAATTCAAATCTGCTCAATTGCAAGCTAGTCGAAAAAGCATTTTTGCCTGTTATACCATTGCTCGCTGTGCGAGGGAGAGGTTCTTTTCAGCGCGTTTCTTCTTTAACCTGCAAAGCTTTACGATTTCTTCTTTTTCCACCCTTGCCTTGGCAAACTTTAAGCTTTTTAGCAGCTGTTTCCCCGCATCTGACCTAACGATGACGGTTGAGTACCCGCGTTTGCTGCCTACTGAACCGACTGATATATCTGCAAGCCTCGCTGCAAAGTCATCACAGTAATGGCATCCTTTTTCCACAGCATTATCAAGGTCTTTTACCTTGCAACTGTACTCTTTCCCTTTGGAGAGCACTGTGAATTTTCCTTCGTGTATCTGGGTCTTCTCGGCTGCATCTACGTTTATGCCCAAGAGTCTTTCTATCTCTGCTTTCAACTTGCTGTAGTTAAAGGCTTCAAGGCAGAACAATCCTATCACGGTGATTTCTACATCAGAACTATCGCGCTTCAGGGTTTGCTGCAGTTTTCTTACCGCTCTAACCTCGCACGGTGTGCAAACGATCGCCATCTTCTTTTTTCCTTGGTCTACAAGTTCTCGTAGTTTCGGCGTAACTCTTATTCTGATGTATTTCGTTCCTCTTGCAGCCAAAATCTCTTCAGTATCCTTTGCGATTATTGCTTCCGCGCCTTCTCCTTCTTTGCGTCGAACAACAACCGCGGCATTGAAAACGCCATTCTTCATGCCCTCAATCAACAGTGCAGTCGCGATTCCGCCGTCTTGCCCGTCAATGCCGCTTTTTGCTGAAAACAGTTCGCTGTAGACGCCGAGGTCTTCGTTTTCCATTCCTTTCAATGTGTCATCTTCTGATCTTGTTATGTCTTCCTTGTTTTGGCGTTTTCTCAAGATTTTTTCTTCCCGCTCTTCAGCCATTTAGCTCAACTAAGACGTCTTGAGGGTTAGTGAGTTTTCTGCCAAATAAAGTTTTGAAAGCCTACGCCGCAAACTGGGGTGAGAAAATTGCATATAGGAAGACTTTAAAAAGAAACCCGCTGTAAAAGAGAAATAATTGAACCTTATTGTTCTGCAGAATGGGGAATAAGCGTTGGGCATTGAGAATCTTAACAAAATCTTCAACCCGCAGAGAATCGCCGTCATCGGAGCAAGCGACAGAGAAAACTCATTGGGCGCCAAGATATTCAGCAACCTAATCGGCGTAGGTTACAAAGGCACTGTTTTTCCCGTGAATCCCTTCCGGCAAGTGGTGCAGGGCGTCATGGCGTACCCCACTATAGACAAGACTCCTCGGAAAGTAGACCTCGCCATTGTGGCTACGCCTGCGCACACCGTTCCGCAAATCGTTGAAGAATGCGGGAAAGCTGGCGTTTCAGGGATAATCATCACTTCAGCAGGCTTTAGAGAAGCGGGGGCAGAGGGCGCAGCTCTTGAAGAAAAAACACTCTTGTATCAAAAAAAATATGGCATGCGAATCATCGGACCGAACAGCTTCGGCATAATCCGACCCAAAGCCAACCTTTACGCCACTTTCGGAGACAAACGGGCAAAAACAGGCAAGATCGCGTTTATTTCCCAAAGCGCAGCCTTGTGTGCTTCAGCTTTAGACTGGGCTCAAGAGGCTCAGGTAGGGTTTAGCGCCGTAGTTTCCACAGGTTCTATGATTGACGTGGACTTAGGTGATTTAATCGATTTCTTCGGCACAGACTCCCAGACCCGAAGCATCGTTCTCTACGTTGAATCCATCAAGAACGCGAGAAGTTTTATGAGCGCTGCAAGAAGCTTTGCAAGAACCAAACCAATAGTTGTGGTACGCGCTGGGCGCTTTAAGGAAAGTGTAGTTCCCACCCTTTCACACAGCGGCTCAATTGCGGGAGAAGACGCCGTGTATGATGCCGCCTTCAGGCGCGCTGGCATCGTCCGCGTGGAAGCGCTGATTGATCTTTTTAACTGTGCTGAAGCTTTGGCAATGCAGCCGAACCCGACTGGCCCTAACCTGACAATAATCACCAACGCTGGAGGTCCAGGAATCATGGCTACGGATCATCTTATTGCGAGAGGTGGAAAGTTGTCGCAACTTGGCGGGGAAACAGTGCAGGCTTTGAAGCATGTTCTTCCCGCATATTGCAGTTTGGCGAATCCGATTGATCTCTTTGAGGAAGCAACGCCTGAAAGGTTCAAGAAAGCTTTGGAAATCTGTCTCCAGGACTCTGCCAGTAACGGCTATCTGCTTATTTACACGCCTCAAGGAACCACAGACCCCTTTGCCGTAGCCAAAGTCGTGGTGGACTTGGCGAGCCGAACCAAGAAACCAATACTCGTTGCTTTGATGAGTGTAGACATTCGTTGCCACCGAGCTAGAAAGCTTCTGCAGAGCAACGGAATTCCAGTGTTTAATACTCCTGAACAAGCGGTCTCAACTTTCATGTACATGTACAGCTACACTCAGAACTTGGAACTTCTTTATCAAACTCCCGAAGAGGTCTCGGTAGAGCAGACTGTTCCAGCAGCGCTCAAAGCAGTTTTGAAGGGCGCTTATTGTGAAGGACGCGAAGTTCTCTCTTTGCTTGAGTCCCTGCGTTTCTTGGAAGCCTACAAGATTCCCACAGCGAAAACAGTGGTTGTCCGCACTTCAGAAGAGGCTGAGGTCTTGGCTTCAAAATTGGGGTATCCTGTGGTCATTAAGGTTTTGTCTCCGCAGGTTACACATAAATCCAAAATTGATGGCGTGGCTCTCAACGTTTGTTCCTCCTTAGAAGTTCATGCTTTGTTTGATGAACTGGCTAAGAAGCTCAAAAAATACGATCCAAAAGCCGAATTTCAAGGCGTTACCCTGCAGCCCATGATCAAAAAGAGAGGGTATGAATTACTTATAGGCTCCAAGAAAGACCTTCAGTTCGGCACAGTTATCCTGTTTGGCAAAGGCGGAACTACAACCGAATTAGACAGAGACATTTCCATTGGTTTTCCGCCATTGAACCAAGTGCTTGCGCGGCACTTGGTGGCGAACACAGCGATTTACAAACAGGCTGCCTTTGTTGGGCTCCCACTTAACGTCAAACTTCTCGAAGAAATCTTAGTCAAATTCTCACAAATTGTTATAGATTTTCCAGAGATAAAGGAAATCGACATAAACCCCCTAATCATCGACGAAAAAGCGGCGATAGCAGTGGACGCTCGCATAGTCTTAGACACTGAACGAATCACTGAAAAAACTGCATCAAACGTTCATCTCGTTATCGCTCCTTACCCGCACAAATATGTCACCGACTGGAAACTGGAAAATCAGACTCCCGTGTTGCTGCGCCCCATAAAACCCGAAGACGAAGGACGTTTCAATGCACTTTTCAAGTCTCTTTCTGAAGAAACGATGCGGCTCAGGTTCTTCGAGATAATCAAAGAAATGTCCCATGAAACGTTAACGCGTTACTGCAATCTGGACTATTCCCGAGAAATAGCCATAATAGCTGAACTCAAGCAGGGCGACAAGCAGATAATTGGTGTTGTGCGCGTAATTGTTGATCCCGATGGGAAAAGCGGCGAGTTTGCTGTTTTAGTGAGTGACAAATGGCAAGGTTTCGGTCTTGGGTCAAAACTCATGGATTCCATTATTGAAGTTGCCAAAGACCTATGTTTGAAGAAAATCTACGGCCACGTTATCGCCAGCAACCACAAGATGCTGAACCTGATTACGGAAAAAGGGTTCAAGACAGAGTCCTTCGATGAAGACACCGTTAAGGTATCTTTATTGGTATCTTAACGTGATTGAACCTTGTTTTCCTTTGCCTTCCTTCTTCCAAGAAAGAAAATTGAGGCTCCACAAAACACTGTGACTAAGCTTGCCATCAGAAACGACAAAGCAGGAGTGGCATTAATCCAGACGTTCCAAGTAGCAAAATCGAGGAAAGTGCTGGCGAAGTCGATGAACAACAACAGTTCCACACAGCCTATCACGATGAAAGCTGCGCTTGCGGCTCTTCGGTTTTTCTTTGTTCTGGCAACATCAAACGTTGTTAAGAGAACTCCGCCCGTTAAGGTGAAGAGTCCAATTGCCACTTCGTTTGGGAACAGGTTCAGCACAGGATATGGGGAGAGAGATGGGAAGAAGGCGAAGGCGGACACCGTTATCTGGCATAGTCCAATGGCAACTAGGAATAGTGCTACTTTTCTGATTTGCCGAGGAAAAATGACAAAGAATGCCACGCCAAGCGCGGCAGGAATTGTTAGATAAGTCACAATGTTACGAACTAACACAATCCACGGAAGCACTGGTGCTAGCGCTTCGAGAGGAAACATATTTTCTCTTATGGTTCTGAATGACTTAAAAGACTTTGGACTTCTCCCGCTCTGCACGGAAACGTAAATTAATCCTGCAACGAAAATTACTTTGGTTGTTGTGAAATTATGAAGGTTGCAGTTTCTGGCAAAGGCGGCGTCGGCAAAACCCTCATCGCAGGCGGATTGGCAAAGGGGTTCGCTGAGCGCGGCTTGAAAACGATGGCGATTGACGCGGATTCTTCTCCGAATCTTGCTTTAACTCTTGGCTTAACGGCGGAGGAAGCGCGCAAAATCGTGCCTATAACCGAGAATAAGGAGCTTGTGGAATCAAAAACCAGCACGGGCTATTCAGGCGTTTACAACTTGAACTTCACGGTAGACGACATCATCCGCGACTATTCTGTGAGCACGCCACTGAACGTTAGCTTGATAGTTATGGGCACGGTCAAAGCGATGGGCTCAGGATGCATGTGCGCTCCAAACGCCGTGGTCCGCGCCATGCTGAGGCATCTGATGGTAGAACGCAACGAAGCCGTGGTCTTGGATTTGGAAGCAGGCGTAGAGCACATTGGCAGAGGAACCGCCAAAGCCGTGGATGTCCTGCTCATTGTGGCAGACTCAAACCTGAAAAGTCTGGAAATCGCAAAACACATCCATGAAATGACGACTGCTGCGGAAATGAAGCAGGTCTTCCTCGTGGGCAACCGAGTCATGAACGAAACCCAGAAAGAAGCGATCCAGAGCTTTGCAGAAAAGAACGACTTGAAAATCTTGACGTTTGTACCGTTTGACCAAGGCATCATCGACGCAGACATGCGCGGCGAAACACCCCTGAAAAACAAGCAGCTTGCGACGGTGAAGACCATAGACAATATATGCGACGCGCTGCTTAAGAAAAACATCTGAGGCTTATAACATGAAAACTCTTGTCACCATCGGTCGAGGCGGAACAGGAAAATCCAGCTTCACCGCGTTAATGGCGAAGTGCTTCATCGAAGCAGGCGCTTCTCCGTTGTTGCTGGTGGATGCTGACCCAGACCAGAACCTAGCTGAGATGATTGGCATAGACATGAAGGAAGCAGGCAAATCCACCATGGCTGAACTTATTGTAGATACGTTCATCGAGAAGGGCGGAACAACCGTAGGTGTCTCCCCCACTGAGCGAATAGAAAGCAAGATTTGGTCTAACGGATTGTACGAGAGCAAAAACTTTGACTTCATGTCCGTCGGCACCAAGTGGGTGGAAGGTTGCTACTGCATGCCTAACACCGCGTTGAAAGCGGCGCTGGAAAACTTGACGAAAACCTACAAGTACGTCCTCATCGATTCCCCCGCTGGATTGGAGCATTTGAACAGGCGCATAGCCTCGAAAGTTAACGACATCTTCGAGATGCTGGATCACTCCAAAAAAAGCATCGACCATGCCAAACGCGCCTACCGCATAGCTAAAGAAGTGGACATGCACTTTGACAATTTCTATCTCATCGGCGGCTACCGATTTCCCGCTGAACTTGGCAGCAAAGCCGAGGCGGAGTTGAAGTTTAAGTACGTTGGGAAAATCGTCGCTGATGAAACTGTGGATGAATATGTTCTCGATGGCAAATCGCTGCTTGATTTGCCTTCTGACAACGCTGCATATCTTTCTGTTAAAGCGATAATGACGGCAACGGGTTATATGCAGCAAAAAATTTGAAGGTCGGGCTAACTATGATTGATGTAGCCCGAGAATGGTTTTACTTCATTCTCTCCCTGCAAGGACGTCGTCAACTCTAGGGAAAGGAGGATGAGGACCACTGCCGGTAGTAATTCTGCCAGTGGGGCATACGTCAGCGCAATAATGACATGACGAGCAGAGACCTGCCGCGGGCATAGGGAAAAGTGCAATACGTCGGTATATTCCTCTACCAATGAATCCTATAGCGCTCTCCCAATTTGCTTCAGAACAACGACGTACACATAGTCCGCAAAGGATGCATTTTTTTTGGGGCGCGTGCGTCTTTGACTTGAATCGAGATAAATCCGCGTTGTATTCGCTGGCCAAAGCAATCACTTTGCCACTGACATCTGCTCCCGAACGTACGGCAGCTAATTCTAATATGATCTTCCTCATTTTAGCGATTTTGGGAGATTTCGTTTTTACCTTTAATCCTTCCTCCACTGAATAGCAGCATGAGGCTACCACTTGAGATCTTCCTCCTTTTTCGATTTCTACACTGCAAAATCGACAGGCGCCGTAGGGTTCCAGTCCTTCATAGTGGCATAAAGTTGGGATTTTCATACCTGCATACTTCGCTGCATCCAAAATGGTTGTTCCTTCATTTGCCTTGACTTCTTTATCATCAATCTGTAAAGTTACAACTTTCTTCATTCTATTTCTCTCCTTTTGTTTTTCGAATTGGTTTCATTCCTTTTGGTGGAGGTGGGATGGGTTCTCCTGAAAGCTTTTTCACCGCATGGAAACTGCAAATTTCATAACACGTCCCACATTCTATGCATTTTTCTTGATCAATCCAAGCCACCTGATCCTTGTCGCCTTGAATAGCTCCTGCTGGGCACTCCTTCAGGCAAAGAAGGCAAGCTTGACATTTCTCTGGAACAATGTAAAAATCTATAAGAGCTTTACAAGCGTTAGCCTGGCAACGTTTCTCTTTTATGTGCTGCTCCCATTCATCCCTGAAATATTTCAGAGATGTGAGCACAGGATTTGCTGCGGTTCTGCCCAATGCGCAGAGTAAAGAATCTTTCATTGTTTCAGCTATCTCTTCAGTTGTTTGTATGTCCTCACTTTTGCCTTTGCCAGCGCAGATATCACCTAGAGTGACGGAGAGCACTCTTAGTCCTTCACGGCAGGGGATACATTTTCCGCAGGATTCCTCGAGGAGGAAATCTACGAAATATCTTGCCACATCTACCATGCAGGTGTCTTCGTCCATGACTACCATGCCTCCAGAACCCATCATCGCGCCAACTTTTGCAAGTTCATCGTAGCCTACCGGAATATCGAGGTATTGCTCTGGGATGAAACCTCCAGATGGCCCTCCTATCTGAACAGCTTTAAACTTCTTGCCGCCTCTAATGCCTCCACCTATCTTGAAGATTAAATCCCGCAGAGTTATTCCCATAGGCACCTCGGCTAAACCTGTGTTGTTAACTTTCCCAACGAGGGAGAAGATCATAGTTCCGCTGTTGCTTTCGGTTCCTATGCTCCTGAACCACTCAGCGCCTTTAAGGACTATTAGAGGAATGCTAGCCCACGTCTTAACGTTGTTGAGGAGGCTAGGCTTATCCCAAAGGCCTTTAACCGCTGTGTGAACATATTTGGGTCTAGGTTCTCCAACCCTTCCTTCGATTGCTGTCATAAGCGCGCTGGATTCTCCTGAGACGAAAGCTCCTGCGCCCTTGTGAACCTTAACCTTGAAGTTTAGATTTGAGCCCATGATGTTTTTGCCGAGCAACCCGTACTCTTCAGCCTGCCTTATGGCTATGCATATGTTTTCTACAGCTATAGGGTATTCTTCTCTAACGTAAACAAAGCCTTCGCTGGCTCCAACCGCGTACGCGCCTATTATGAGACCTTCGAGCACACTGTGAGGATTGCCTTCCATCATGGATCTATCCATAAATGCTCCAGGGTCTCCTTCGTCACAGTTGACGATGACGTATTTGGGTTCGCCAGGTGCGTTCCGTACGGTTTCCCACTTTAATCCAGTTGGGAATCCTCCTCCGCCTCTTCCTCGCAGTTTTGACTTTTTGACTTCTTCAACGACCTGTTCAGGTTTCATTTCGAAGAGGGCTTTGGCAAGGGCGCTGTATCCACCTAGAGCGATGTAATCTTCGATTTTCTTTGGGTCTATTTTTGCGTTATTCTCCAGAAGCAATCTGCGTTGGTATTTGTAGAAGGGTATGTCTTCAAGCTTTTGTACGCCTTTGCCTGTGTCTGGGTCTTTGTATAGCAACCGTTCTATAACTTTCTTTTCAAGAATGCTTTTGGTAACAATTTCTGAGGCATCTTCAGGCTTAACCTTGAAATAGCAGATTTCTTCTGGATAGATCGTTACTCTTGGTCCCTGCTCGCAAAAGCCCAAGCATCCAGTTTCCTTTATTTCCACTTGTTCTTTTAGTCCTTGTTTTTCCAGTTCGGCTATGAATGCTTCTTTAACCTTCGGAGCGTCAAGCGCCACACAGCCTGTGCTAACACAAACCGAGATGCTGGATTTGCTTGGTTTTCTCTTGGATTTGATTTCTTCGCGAAGTTTTTCGAGGTCTTTCGGTGATCGTATACACTTAACGGTTTCCATTTTTATTCACCCACTACGTGTATTTAGATAGAATTTTTTTCACGGCGAGCAGCTTTAAGTTTCCATAGTATTCGCCGTCAACAGTCATCATTGGGCCGAGAGCGCAACCGCCTAAGCAGTTTACTGTTTCAAGACTGAATTTGCCGTCTGTTGTGACTTCACCCGAGTTTATGCCGAGAAAGCTCTGCACTTTCTCAAGGATTGTTGGTGCACCTCTCACTTTACAGGAAGTTCCACTGCAGATCCTTATTAGATGTCTCCCTCGAGGACTGAGAGAGAAGGCCTTGTAAAATGTTGCGACTTGGTATACTTGATTAATCGATATCCCCAACTGTTTGCTTACCTCTAATAGCATCTCCATTGGAAGCCAGCCGAAATCCTTCTGCAATCTCAAAAGGATTTGAATTAACATGCTTTTGTCGTATTGGTAGTCCTCTATTGTCCTATTCACTGTTCCAGCAATACCGAGCAATTTTACAGGCTCCTTTTTTGCTGGGACTACGCTTTTTAACTCCGACTCTGAGCGCGCGAGTGAGCTACTCCACATCCAACGCTTTTGACGTAACATTTGAGCTTTGTCTTCAGATATCCTGACCTTATAACGACATCTAGGACAGGTGGCGTAATGCTCGTTCTCGCCTTGGTAATTCCACTTGTAGTCACAATGTTGGCAAATTAGCAATACCATTTTACCTACCTACCTACCTAATGACTATCCATCCGTAAGTACTATAAGAGGTTTTCTATATAGAGCGCGCTGCCTTTGTCCCTAAATTAAGTATTGAAGAATGTCGGTGAGACGGCTTTGTCTGGTCTTCTGATGTTTTCAGCTTCTTCTCTATTCAAAACCAAGCACAATAAACTG
>JBGOXQ010000023.1:0-12839 GCA_041479225.1 Bathyarchaeia archaeon | reverse complement strand
GTCTTAAGGCTTGATAAATGTCTCTCTACTAGTAAATTGGGGTTCGAATTCCTTCCCCGACGCCGCTTGCCTTGATTTTCCTAAAAGCCGAATAATCCTTTTCCCTTGCTACTCTCTTCGCCTTCGTCGTGTTCTCCTTCTTCAGATATGTGATGTGCAACGTGGAAGGCTAAGCCTGTGGCTGCTCCTGCCGAAAGCCCAAGCAAGAGGTTTGTGAGCCAGACGAAATCCGCAGCAGCAACGAGTGCTAATACTACTAGTATGTCGAAGACTACTGAGATGCCCAAGTAGCCATAGCACCATGTTTTGACGCTTACTCCTCTCGGCTGGTTTATGCCGATGCCCACAAGCATGCCCAGCATTATCAGGAAGCCTATAAGTGCGTAGACTAAGTCGAAAGTTATGGTCAAGTCAGTTCACCATTTGAAATTGCTATCTTCTAGCCCCATCGGCTTTAATAGTTTACTGGTTAGCCACACCCAAGTCTCACGCTTGACGTTTGCGCGGTAACGCTGTTTACCGTTAACTATTTTACTTTACCGTGCATGTAGTAGGCTTTAAGTTGGTGACCTCCGTAACGAAATTCGACGACTTTAACTGCCACAAATGGGCGCTTCTTCTACGCCAAAGAAAAGAAAAACTCAACAAAACCAACGCCCTCATCGCCGCTGGAGAATTCGAAACCGCAAAAAAGCTGTTCAAAGAAATCTTCTACGGAGTGCCTTCAGGCAAAAACGCGGAGCCAGGCATGTCAGGTTCCCTGCTTTACCATATGGCAATGGTCACCAAAATGGAAACCGAAACCCGTGTCCTGCTAAAGGAATTGCGTGTGGAATCTCCAGACATCTCTAAAAATCTGCAACGGTTTTATGGAGACTTCATTTTCGACATGGAGGAACTCACAGGAAAAATAGTGCCGCTTGGAATTCAAGCTCAGGAAGTGGCGGAAAGAAAAAGCATAGGAACCGAAGAGAAAATCGTTCTTTACTTAAACCTGAATGAGCGAACAAACGCGGTCGAACACATGGTTACCCGCAAGAGCCCTGAGGCAGCAGGAGCCCTTGAAGTGCTGTTTCGAGATTGGGCTAAGGATGTTGTTGAGATGCGGTTGCGGCAAGAATACGAAACCATAAAGGGCTTGCTGAACTTGTCGGAACTCGCCAAAACAGTCGGCGTCCAACGCTTGAAGGCAGCTATGGAGCAGGTTCAGGACAAGTTCGGCAGAGAAACCGTCAACATCGCCCTCAACGTTACCCTCAAAGTGGGGCTTCGCAGAGAGAAACTGCAGTCAATCATGCTTAGCGACCACTACATCAACTACACCATGAACATGGACACGCTGGACGGGCACATGCAGTTCCTAAACTGCCCCATCTACGGCGGGCACAAATACATAGGCAAAGAACTAGGCATAAGCGACGCGGTGGCTTCACTTTTCTGTACGCACTTCTGCTTTGCCCACGCCAAAGCCATGCTGGAAACCGTTCTGCCCTTCACCTTCGGGCTGTCGCAGCCTCAGCGTATGGCTACTGATGGAAAATGCGAGTTCTACCTGAAACTCGGTTACTCACCAGCAGCCTCAAACACGGAAAAGTATGTTCCGCTTGTGGTTTCCTGGAACCTGACTCGGAAATGTAACTTGAAATGTTCCCATTGCTACATAAACGCAAACTCAACCGAACTCGACGGCGAACTGAACACTGAGGAGTCGAAGAGTCTTATTGACCAAATCTGCGAAGTCAGCAGACCCCTCCTCATCCTTAGTGGGGGCGAACCGCTTCTGAGAAAAGACGTCTACGAGCTGGTCCAGTACGGCACAGAGAAGGGTTTGCGGATGGGCTTAGGCAGCAACGGCGGCTTAATCGACGCTGAAGCAGCAAGGAAACTTAAGGAAGCAGGCATTAAGACAGTTTCTATAAGCATAGATTCCAACGTGCCCAGTCAGCATGACGAGTTCCGCGGAGTCGCTGGCTCATGGGGCAAAGCCATCAACGCCATAAAAGTGCTTCGCGATAACGACGTCTTAGTTCAAGTGAACACCACGCTTACTCAGCAGAACTACAACCAAATCGACCAAATTATGGGTCTGGTTGAGCAAATCGGCGTAGAGAACTTTCACCTGTTCTTCTTGGTTCCCACAGGCAGAGGTGCAAAAATGGCTGACATTTCACCAGCAATGTATGAAGGCATGATTAAGCACACATTCGCCAAGACCGCACGGCACAAATTGAATGTTAGACCTTCCTGCGCACCGCAGTTCATGCGCATAGCCAAAGACATGGGTCTGGACATGAGGCAATGGATTCGCGGTTGCTTAGCGGGAATGTATTACTGCCGCGTGTACCCAAACGGAGACATCACGCCCTGCCCCTATCTTCCAGTCAAACTTGGAAACGTCCGCGAAACATCATTCAAGGAAATATGGTTCAATGCGCAAGTTTTCAAGGAGCTGCGGGACCCGAACTCGTTGAAAGGCAAATGCGGCGCCTGCGATTACCGCAGCCTGTGCGGGGGATGCCGCGCACGTGCTTATGGGCTATCAAGTGACTTCATAGATTACTGCGGTGACCTCCACGAACCCGCAGAGTTGAAAGGAGACTACTTGACTGAAGACCCTTGGTGCGTTTACAAACCGAAAAAGCCTAACAACATGCGTTGAATGAAACGGTTTCCTGCCGCTTCGAGTCTGCTAGAAACCTATTTAAACGATGCCACTCCAACTCATAAGAAATTCAGAGTTTCTGTTGAAGTGGCGCTCGGCTATCAATAGGCAACCTTCACAATTACCCGTTGATTGCTCCTGATGCCCTCTAAGGGAGGCAAAAGTGAATGACCCACGCTGGAGGTTCAGCGAGTTTCTCGAAAATGCTAAGAGAGACTTTGACAGCATTCGCGTTTAACCTTGGCGGATTAATTGCAGGCTTCTTAATCGCTTCCCAACTTGGAGTTTTTCAACGCGCTAGTGGGCAATGGGCAATAGCGCTGTTTCCAGCTGTCATCAGCGCCCAAGGTGTGATCCAGGGCCTGCTCAGTGGTCGCTTAAGCACTGCGCTGCATCTTGGCATTGTTTTTCCCAGATTTGCGGAAAATACAAAAGGCTTCTACAAGCTGATTGATGCTGTAGTTGTTTTAACTTTGGTAACTAGTGTCGCCATGAGCGCAGTTTCAATGGTTTTCGGTCACTTTTTCTGGGGTGTGCCATTTGCTGATTTTCCAGCAATTCTGTCTGTTGTGGTGGCGACGATGGCTATTGGTTTGGTTTTGTTAACGTTGACAGTAAAAGTGGCTTTTTTCTCCTTCACAAGGGGGCTAGACCCTGATGTTGTGGTTTATCCTGTTATGTCTACGATTGCCACCATTTTCATAACTCTGTGCTATGTTGTGACGCTTAATGTGTTTTTCTACAGCGACATCGGCAAGTGGACCATTGCTTTTCTCGGAATTGCACATCTAATTCTCATTCTATACATACTTCCAAGGAACCTGCGTGACCGCGACTTCATAAAAACCATAAAAGAGTCTTTGGCTGCGCTCATTATTGTAGCGCTAATTGTTAACGTCACAGGAACGATTCTTAGAGGAATCAGCCGTTACGCCAACGACCGAAGAGAATTCTATACAGTGTATCCAGCATTAATCGGGTTAGTAAGTGACGTTGGCTCAGTCGTTGGCACCACAGCCACAACAAAACTTGCCCTGGGACTTCTCAAGCCGAAGCTTTCCTCAATATGGCAACATGCCAAAAGCATCATCAGCGCATGGATTGCCTCGCTAGTTATGTTTGTTGTTTTGGCATTAGCTGCCTTGCTGATACATGGCATTTTCACGCCTGAAGCGTTCTACACTCACCTTGCCGTCTTACTTGTGGCAAACGTGATTGCTGTCACCCTGATAGTTCTGGTCTCCTTCGCGGTTTCGATCATCACTTTCCAGAAAGGACTTGACCCTGGAAACTTTGTGATTCCCATCGAAAACTCTTTTGCGGCAAGCGTCACTTCGGTGGCGTTGCTTGTTGCGTTGGTTCTTTTAGGCTTCGGATAGTGCATAGCATGATTAAAATATTCCATAACCAATACTTAACAACAAGGGGGCTCCGAGTTTATGCCACGCTTTGAAAGAATAGAATACAAACCCATTCCTGTCCGAGACCTTCTAGTGGAAATGAAGAATCTGTCTGAGTTAATGATAGACTTAGCTTACTCGGCTGCCTTGTTTAACGACAAAGAACTCGCGGAAGACGTTTTGACCCTTGAAAGGCATATCGACAACTTAAGCTACCTGCTGGACATGGAAATCATGGTTGCCGCCAGAGGCGACCCCAGAGACGCTGAAGCCCTCATAGGCGTTTCCACCGTAGCCGCCGCAACGGACAAAATCTCAGATGCAGCCGCCGACATTGCCGCTATAGTTACACGTGACATCGGTGTGCACCCCATTGTCGGCGCAATTTTCGAAAAAGTTGAAGAACGCCTGATGAAGGCAACCGTAAAAGAAGGCTCACCAATCTCCGGAAAACAAATAGGCAAACTCGACTTAGCCGCAAGAATGGGCATAGACATCATCGCCATCCGCCGCAACAAAGACTGGATCATAAATCCAAAAGGCAAAGAGCGTATTCTTCCTGGAGATATTCTGATAACTCGCGGTGCGCCTTTAGGAACAAAAGAGTTCAAGAACCTTGCCGAAGAAAGAATCACCCAAATGGAGGGACCGACTTGACTGAACAGAAGCAATTCGAGGAAATTGTGGCGCGATTCGTTGAGCTCAAGGATACTTCTGAACTTATGATGGACTTGGCATATTCTTCACTTTTGCTTAACAACCGAGACTTGGCTGAGGAAGTTCAGCGGCTTGAAGAATACGTCGACAAAATGCACACAGAATTCGAGCTCCTTGCCTTGACAAGTGACTTCAAAAAGGAAGAAGCCTCAGGCTTTCTGGGACTAATACGTTTAGGTGTGGCAACTGAAAAGATTGCGGATGCCGCCGCTGAGATGGCTGAAGTTGTCCTGCGGGGTATCGAGCCACATCCTGTGTTGAAACTCACCATAAAAGAAGCTGAGGAAACCGTTACGCAAGCATGCGTGACCGATGATTCACCTATTATCAACAAGACTTTGAAAGAGGCACACGTGCACGAGGAGACCGGCATGTGGATTCTGGCCATACGACGCGGAGAAAAGACCTTGCGCCCCAAAGCTGACTCACGAATTCAAGCGGGCGACATCTTGATAGCTTCAGGATACGCTGACGGCGTCGATGACCTTAAGAAACTGGCATCTCCAGCACAAGCCTGTCGTGTAGAATAGTTTTACTACTTATTCTGGATTCATCAACACTATAAGTCTGCATTGTACCTTGTTCTTTGGAGGGCTCACTATTTCCAAAACGGAGGAATCAGCAAAAAGAAGCGGCGGCTTCATATGTCCAAACGTATCATGCCGCAAAATCTTTGCCAAGCCTCTTAAAGCTTCTAATCTGCAGCAAGGCTCCCTAAAAGCGTTTGATGCTTGTCCATACTGCTTGACTGAGGTATCCTCAAACAGTGCAATAATTACTTTAAGCGACCCCGTGAAAGAAGAACGCTTTCAGAAGAATGATGTCTCAACTCAAGTTGAAACAGTGGGCAAATCGCCGCAGTGTAAAAAACATTTTGGCTATCTAAGCGAAAGGCCGTCGAAAGGTCAGATTCCTGACGAGTGTCTCACATGCAGTGAAATTGTTAGTTGCATGCTCAAGAAGACAACGGAATAGTCGGTGCTTCGTGATACACACATTTCCTTTTAAACCGTCAACAAGCTTTCTCATAATAGTTAGGAGACAATAGGTTGTCGGAGACTACCGAGGAGAACGTTCCAGGAGTTCTCACTTCCGCTGTTCCTGAAGCGAAGGATCTGAATGCTGAGGCAGTCACGACTATGACGGCTGAATTTCTGAAGAGAATCGGTCATAAGGGTACTTTGAAGCCTAAACGAGTTTCTCTGGAAGGAGACATCTACACTGTGGAAGTGGAGTTGAAGAAGTTCACTGCCACTGTTAAAGTAGACGTGAAAACTCAGGAAATTAAGGAGTATGATGTGCAGCCTAAGAGCGAAGAGAGCTCTTTTAGTATGTTTTCCCTCAAGTCACTTATGCCTATGATTGTTATCTCAAGCATAGTTACCGTTGGGCTGTACTTTGGCCTAAAAATGCTTGGAATGTAAGCACTTACCGTTCAACTCTGAAAAAAGGAATCGGGTGCCCTGCTCTTAAAAGAGAAAAAACTGTGAAATAGGAAATTGGTTACAAGAAATTGGGGCTTATTGCTTGTCGCTCTTTTTCTTCTTTTCAGGAGCTGCGCTTGCGGGTACTGGTGCCGGTGTTGGTGCTGCTACGGGTTCCTCTGGCTTTACCTCTTCTTTCTTTTCTTCCATCTCAGTTGTGATTTCTTCAATCGGCTTTGGCGGCGGTGTAGTTGCCATAGTCCATCCTATCCATGCACCAATTAGCAGAATAGCTACGAAGGCTACGAACACAGGAATTGCTATGAGCCAGTACTGTATGTCGGTGTGCCAAGCGACTTGCTGATCACTGAACATGCCTTTTATAATCAGGTTAGGCCATGATGGGTAGAACAGTGTAACTGTGTAGAAGACAGCAACTAGTACGCAGACGACAAGTATTGCTCCACCTATTGCTTGATCTTTACTCATATGATTCACTCCACTTTATTGAAGCATGTTTATAGTCTTAATCAATTTAAAGTTTGCCGTGGTTTTTGATATATCTATGTTTTACGTGGTTCCCATTTCCCATGTTGACAAGTACTTCTGCTGCTCAGGCGTGAGTTTGTCGATGTTTATGCCCATAGCTTTCAGTTTCAGTTCGGCAACGGTTTCGTCTATTTCCTTAGGCACTGTATAGACTTTCGGTTGCATTTTCGCGGCTTTAGCTAAGCTTTCCGCGCACAGCGCTTGGTTTGCGAAAGACATGTCCATGACTTCGGAGGGGTGTCCTTCAGCGGCTGCTAAGTTTACCAGTCTTCCTTCAGCCAAAAGCAAGATTTTTCTGCCGTCTTTCAGCGTGAACTCTTCCATGTTGGGTCTAATTGTTCTTTTGCCTTTCGAAAGCGCTTCCAAGTCTGGAATGCTTATTTCCACATTGAAGTGTCCGCTGTTGGCTATAATGGCGCCACTCTTCATTTTCTGCATGTGCTCTTTTCGTATGACGTTTATGTCACCTGTGGCGGTGACGAATATGTCGCCTATTGCTGCTGCTTCGGCAAGTGGCATAACGCGCAAGCCGTTCATTGCTGCTTCCAGAGCTTTGGTGGGTATGACTTCTGTTACTATGACGTTTGCGCCTAGTCCCTGTGCACGCATGGCTATGCCTCGGCTGCACCATCCGTAACCGCATACGACAAAGTTCTTGCCTGCTATAAGCACGCTTGTTGCTCGTAGTATGCCGTCGAGGGTGCTTTGTCCCGTGCCGTAACGATTATCAAACAGGTATTTTGTGTAGGCGTCATTTACGGCGATTATGGCGTATTTTAGGCTGCCAGCGTTTTCCATAGCTCGCAAGCGCACTACACCCGTGGTTGTTTCTTCGGTTCCGCCCTTAACACTCTTCAGCGCTTCTGGATGCTTGCTGTGTAAGGTGCCGACGAGGTCTGCGCCATCGTCCAACGTCATCACAGGTTTGTAAGCGAGCACTTTTTCGATGCAGGCGTAGTATTCTTCTGTGGATTGTCCTCGCCACGCAAACACATTGACGCCTTCTTCTGCAAGAGCGGCTGCAACATCATCCTGAGTGGACAACGGGTTAGAACCGCAGAGTGCAATTTTTGCGCCTCCAGCCACCAACGTTTCCACCAGCACAGCTGTTTCTTTAGTAACGTGAAGGCATGCCGCTAAGGTGAGCCCTTTGAGAGGTTTTTCTTTGGTGAATCTGTTTTTGATTTGGTTTAGGACTGGCATGTGCGCGGAAGCCCATTCGATGTTTAGTTTGCCTTGCGCCGCCAGAGATTTGTCCTTGACTTGGAATTTTTCCATCTTGATTCCTTCTTTTTAGGAAGAATGTGTTTCCTACCTATTTAGAATTTGCTTCAATTCCGTAAATGTCACTGTTTAGAGCCTTTTCCGCCACTGCATGGGTTGCTTCTGAAAACTTAAAAGGGCTTAACCTATTATGATGTGAGACAAGAGGAGAAACAAGTTGAGCGACTTTAGTGCCTTACCGCTGTCAAAAAAAGCTCTGCATGATTATCTCTTTGAAGTGTACAATGCCAAGGTAGAAGTGCTCAGAGTGTGGCGCCTCGGCGAAAAGCCCGAAGATTCAGGCGACCTCAAAGGCTTCGGCTACGGCTTCCCCTACGTCATAGAATTCAAACTCAACGGCGCGACTACACGAGTTGTCTTAGAAACCATGCGCCCAGGAGCCTTCGGGCACGACCACTTCAGCGACCGCGCCCAAAACATCCTCTGGCAAAACGCAACCTTCAACAAACTCCCCAAACACGTGCGATCTGTGGATGCAGGCGCATTCGAAAACGGCAAACGCCTAAAATCAGTAGGAAAATGCAACGAATTCTTCATCCTGACAGAGTTTGTAGAAGGCAGACTTTACCATCTGGACCTGGACCGAATCAAGGAAACTGGAGAAATCACGAGTCAAGATGAAGCGCGCTGCTTAGCTTTGTCTGATTATCTGGTTGAAATTCATAAGCTCAAGCAGCCTGAACCTGGGCTTTACATCAGGCGAATCCGTGACTTAGTGGGGCACGGAGAATGCATCATGGGCTTGTTGGACAGCTATCCCAAACAGTTTGATTATGTAAGCAAGTCTTACTTTGTTGATGTGGAAAAAGACTGCGTTTCTTGGCGGTGGCGGCTGAAAGAGAAAACACACAGGCTCAGCCAGGTACATGGCGATTTTCATCCTTGGAACTTGTTGTTCCGTGAAGGCGCAGAATTCACCGCGTTAGACCGTAGCAGAGGCGAGTGGGGGGAACCTGCAGACGACATAGCCGCATTGACCATTAATTACCTGTTCTATTCGATGCAGAAGTACGGCGAGTTGAAAGGCGTTTTTGAACGCTTGTTCAAGCTTTTCTGGGAAAATTACCTGAAAAAGAGCGGGGACGCGGAAGTTTTGGAGGTTATTCAGCCTTTCTACGCTTGGCGCGGTTTAGTCGTTGCTTCGCCTGTGTGGTATCCGAACCTCAGCCCTAGTGTTCGAGTTAAACTGCTCAACTTCGTGAAGAACATCCTGCAACATGACCGCTTCGATTTTGCTGATGTAAACTCTTATCTGAAAGCGGTTAAGTAACATTTCGGACATATTACGGCGCTGGAATAAACTGTTAAATATAGATCCCAGCTAAGCAAATTGAGGAACTCGAATGGAAATAACGACGCCAAAGGACCTTATAAAAGCACTTAGAGAGATAGGCTACTCCGACAGAGCTATAAAAGCAATTTCTAAATGGTACACGTAAGCAAACTTCAAGCGCCTCTGTTTCGTGCCGCTGTTTCTGTTAGCAAGTTAATCAATAAGTTTATGATGCACTCCTTCACCCATATGGAAGAGGTTAACTCGCTTTGAAAACAGGCTGGTGCGCGTGGCTCACTGGTTTGCCTGGCAGCGGCAAATCCGTAATCTCTCGCACATTAATTAGGCTTCTTAAGGAAGAAAACATTAGTGCTCAGCTCTTATCTTCAGATTCGCTTCGTAAAATCCTGACTCCTAACCCTTGCTACTCGCTTGAAGAGCGGGATGTTGTTTACAACACCCTTGCATACATTGCCTACTTGCTAACCCAGAATGGCGTGAACGTGGTGATAGATGCTACCGCCAATTTGAGGCGATACCGCGATAAAGCACGCGAGAACATTCCCTGCTTCATTGAGGCATACCTGAGCTGTCCCATGGATGTTTGTATGAAGCGTGAAGCCAAACGAAGAGAAACCTACAATGCACCCCGAGAAATCTACTCTAAAGCTTTGGAAGGAAAAGCTGACACCGTTCCTGGGATAGGTCAACCTTATGAACCTCCGATGTACCCTGAAGTGACTGTAAACACCTTTCAGAACACTTCTGAGCATGCCGCCCGAAAAATATTTGAAGCCATACTAAAACGGTGTTGAGCGTTTTCCCGAGAATCTTACTTCTTGATGTAGTCTAGAACAGCCTCTGCTTGCTCCTTCGAGATGCTCTCCGCTCGGCACAATGCATCAACTATTTCGGATATCTTCGCCAACACATGCACTTTGTACCCCAGTTTCTCAAGGTTCTCTTTGCCACCCTGCTCACGGTTAACCACAACCAGCAAGTGCTTAACGTTGGCGCCCAGCTCCTGCAAAGGCTTAATCCCCTCAACTTTAGATAATCCTTCGCTTATGACATCATCAAAAAACAGGATGCTGTCTCCTGTGGCTACGTCGGCGCCTGCGATTCTGCCTGTAACGCCGTAGGCTTTCTCTTCTTTCCGCACCACAACGCATGGCAAGTCTACTTTGCAGGCGATGCTGGGCATAATTAATGCGCCCTTCAGCTCGATGGAGGCTAGTTTGTCAATTCTTTCGAAATTCATGAGTTCTTTGATTTTGTCTGCGGCGAGGTCTACTATAGTGCAGAGGTCTTTAGGTGAAGCCAGCAAACGGGCAAGGTCAACGTAGTATGGGCTGGTGGCGCCTGACTTGATTCTGAAGGTACCGAATTTTACACATCCTGAATTGTAGAGCGCATCGGCAACTTTCTTTGTAACCGCAGACATTTTCGCGTTCCCAGATTTGAGTGCAAAACGATGAATTTAACCCTTATTCAGACCGTTACTCTCAAAAGCTCGGATGCTTCCTGTAGATTGGCAGAAAATGTCTCAACCAACAGAAAACAATTACGTGTTCATCTCTGGCAAGAATTGGAAGCTATCCCTTGCAGAGCTTATGTCCTATCTGGAAGCCAGGAATTGCCAGTTCAAAGTCACATACTTTTCACGCTCATTCTTCATAGTCGAAACCGAAAATCCGCTGAACCCCTCTGTAATCGATGATTTAGGCGGAATCCTGAAGATAGGTGAAGTCGCAGCATTTCTGCCCACTGTTCTTATGGAAGAAGCGTTCCTGAAAGAAAACAAGAAAGCCAAAGAACAAGTCCAAACAAGTTTGCCACTGCCCGATTTAGCAAATAAAATGCCTGTTGCTTCTTCAGGAAAATCTCTCTTCGGCGTCAGTGTGTACTGGGCAGCAGAAATCCCTTTCCACAATGCAGCAAGCACAATTCAACGTTTCCTCGGCAGCAAACTCAAAAACGAACTGAAAGTGCAAGACAAAAAAACTAGATTCATGGGATTTCCCAGAGACAGAGAACAACCGCAGCTCACCCCCGTTGAAGTGCTCAAGAAAGGCTTGGTTGAAACCCACGCGGAAATCCTATTCTGCATAGGCAAGCAACAAACCTCGATAAGCACCACAATTGCCGTGCACAACCCCTTCGAATTCCAAAAGAGGGACCTGGAGAAGCCAGTGCAAAGAAAAATCTTCGGCATCTCACCCCGCATAGCAAAAATCATGGTGAACCTCTCCCAATGCACCGAAGGAAAAGTCTTCCTAGACCCCTTCTGCGGAGTAGGAAACATCCTGCAAGAAGCACTGCTGGCAAAAGCGAAGGTAATCGGCGTAGACATAAACCGATGGTGCGTGGAAGCCGCCCAAACAAATCTTGAATGGCTCACAGACGAGTATTCGCTTAAAGACGCAGATTACGAACTTCTTCAATTAGACACAAGACAGTTAACCAGCAAAATCCGCCACGAAGAAGTTGACTGCATAGCCACCGAGCCCGATTTGGGTCCAGCCCTTCGCGAGCTTCCCACAACCCCCTACGCAGAAAAGATAGTCGATAACCTCAGACCTCTATTCGAGGATTTTCTGAGCGAAGCCTACGAAATCCTCAGGGAAAGCGGCATCTTGGTAATCGTAACCCCTTACGTTAAAACGAGGTCAGGAAAACCTGTGCGCATGAACATACAAGAAATAGCCACAAACGCAGGTTTCCAACCTGTTAAGCCCTACCATAAACCGTTCTTCGGCGAAAACAAACCTGTCCCACCATTAAGTGAAGCGTCGTCATTCATCGACGTGGATGAGAGACACCTGATAGGTCGAGAAATCAGCATTTTTCAAAAAACAGAACACGCCTAAGTCTCTTTACTGGCCATCGTATTTCTCAACTTCATCTTTCACAATCGTCAGCTCAATCCCACCCTGCTTGAACATCGCAATCGTGTCTTCATCAGCATGGTACCGCTTCTCACAAACTACTCGTTTGATGCCTGCATTAATTATCATCATTGCACAAGTCCTGCAAGGCGTCATCTTGCAGTAAAGCGTTGCATCCTCAAGGGGTATGCCGAATCTGGCAGCTTGGATAATGGCGTTCTGCTCTGCATGCAACGTGCGCACGCAATGCTGAGAAATCTTATCCTGAAAATCAATGACTTTACGCATATCATGTCCAACCTCATCACAATGTGGCAAACCTGCAGGAGCCCCAACGTAACCTGTAGTCATGATTCGCTTGTCTTTGACGATGACGCAGCCTGCTCTGCCGCGGTCGCATGTGGCACGTCTGGAAACGGCTTCGCAGAGGTCTAGGAAGTATCTGTCCCAATCAGGTCTTGCTTTTTCCGTCAATTGTTATCCTGTCCTGCACAGTTCCGAACTATTCTATTAAACAAATTAATAAAGTTAAGGAGTTCCTCTGCTGCTTAAGCTTAGTTGCCCTTTGCAAGGAGCTAACAGGACTTATCTGGGCTTCGTCTGCTCGCGCAAAAAGTGCGCATCTCATTTTCTGACTCATTC
>JBGOXQ010000022.1:0-13146 GCA_041479225.1 Bathyarchaeia archaeon | reverse complement strand
AGAGAATACCGCAATAGACTAAAACCACACATAGAAAATGCTCATGTAACGACAAATAAGACTGCTACCAGCTCTTCTGGAGTCATAGGTTTTGGCATTTCGATAGACCAAGGTGAGACTCTAAATGCCGCTTATGTAAAATTTAATGGTCAAAGATACCCATGGATTGAAGGTAATATAAAAAAAGACGAAGTAAAACTGTTGGTAGGCGAAGATTCAAAGTGGTTTTTCCCTTATTCGATAAATCTTGAATATATCAGTGACTTATCCACTCAACAGAAAATAGCAATAGCTCAGAAAAAAAAGCACTCTAACCATGGCATTCTTGTAAAGATGCTAGAAGTAAACACAGGAACGGTTGTGTTTTCTTATTGTTTTGAAACGCCTAAGGGCTTAGCATCTTCCCATGCACATATGCACATGAAGTTATCTAAATTCTCTTTAACTCTACTTTCCGAAGGTCTAACACATGAAACTAAACTGAGTGGCACCATATATCTGTCTGGATTAAGAATCGGCAAATTGGAAAATGGAGTGCCATATTTAGATACAACTGATTTTGACTTTACTGTAGAACTGAATTTGTCACTTTTTGGTTCATGGGTTTTGGGTTGACTTTGGTCGCATTCTGTATTAGTGTCAGCCATTTATTCTGTCCTTCAATTATTATTCCGCAAGCCTCGCTTGGGGTTTTGCCGTTGAGTGCTTCATGTGGTCTAAAGTAGTTGTGGTATATTTGGTATCCTGAGAGGATTGGCGTACGCTTTGCACTCTAGTCCGTGCATCATTTTTTCTCCATCACTCATTTCTTCCAGTCAATTGTTCCATTTTATTGTTATTCATATCGTCTCTAAGTTTTATGGCGTTGATGTGTTCTGTTTGTGTTCCTTCAAGTTTCCAGAAAAAACCATCCAATAAGAAGTTACCAGAAATCGATAACGTTGTGTTTAAGCACTCTTAAGTTCCTCGAGAGTTACACAGTTGCCTTTTTTCATATCTTCGATTGAGTGCTTAATTTTCTCTCTTTTCTTTTTGCTCAAAGTTACTTCAGGAAGTCCTCTAACAATAACTTCTTCAATAACATCTTCGATATGGCTCACCTATTATTCACCTGTTTGACTCATCGTAAATCATTTCAAGCGTAATTCGAGTATTCACTTGACCCTCTTCAATAAACACTGGTTTTACGCAGTTTATATGTTTTAATTCAGACTTGCAGAAGCGCTTCAACAGCTTTCCCTCAAAATCCTCAAAATGCATGGAGAAACGTCTTTTTTTCCTCAACTAACCTATATACTCGATATCACTTATACTACATATTGTCGGGATTCTTAAGAAAGAGTCAAATTCTGCTCTAAGAAAACATTATGCTTTTTCAAGACGTTCTGACAGAAAAAATGGAGCAAGAACTATTTGAACCAGAAAAAACCATCAATAATAGAGCATTTAGCATTTCTTTCAGTGAAACATAGCGTATACCTTGCGGAACTCTTTCAATCGTTAGTCTCAGCAAGAGAAACGGGAGAATCCTTCTGCATGAGCCTAAAGATCAGGTACCGCGGAAGCGTAAACAATGAAGCCATTTTCCTCATCACAAAAGACAACCAAGTGGTAGTGCAGTTCCGAGCCGCTGAAGATTTTCTCTTGAGAAAAAACATACCTTTCGAAAGCTGGATGAACACTGACAAAGTACGCCTACAAATGTCCAAGCAAAACTCCACCTCACATTCAACCCAAGTTCAAAATCTGCGGCATGGCATGAAGAAAATTAACGTAGAAGCCGAAGTACTGGAAACTCAAAAACCTCAATTGGTCCACACACAATACGGAAACACCGTTACACTAGTCAACGCTTGGATAGCAGACGAAACAGGAAAAATCAGACTCTGCCTCTGGAACGAACAAGCCAACTTCATAAATGCAGGCGACACCATACAAATCAAGAACGCCTCGGTATCAACTTTCAAAGGTGAAAGGCAACTGCGCCTCGGAAAAAGTGGAACAATCACTATGCTGCAAAGCAGCCTCGCCAAAGCAAAACAAAAACCTGAGAATATCGCCAAGAACATGATCTACGCGTAAACTATCCATCCCCAAATAGGGGCTTTATACCCCAAAACCACAACCATCGTTGCTGGGAAAATACCGTTTCACTTTGAAAACAAGAAAAGCCCCGTATACGCAAAATCGTTAGGCAAAAAACTCTAAAGAAAATTACATTTTGTCGTATGGTCCTTTGTCAACCCATTTCTTTGCGGCTAGGTCGTATTCCCAAAGCCTAAGCCCTTTTCGATAGTACTTCTTAATGCCGTTCTCGATGTACTTGTTGATTTTGTCGTTGGCTTCCAACTGCTCAGCCATAGTATAGGGTTCGTTATAGAGGACTCCGACCTTCCTGTAGCTGAAGACTTTGCATTGGTTAGATATGGCGCCTGCCACTATGGGAAATGACCTGCACATGAGAGGGCGCTCGCTGTATTGTTGGCACTGGTTTCTGCTGCTCAGATGTGGACATGGGTTCATGTTCAGCTGGTAAAGGATAACTGTTTTTGGTTCAGTTAATCCGACTGCAAGTTTCGGCGCAACAGCTTCCTTCGGAAAGATTTGGACTTCTTTTTCGGTGAGAAGCAAACCTCTTATGAAGCCGTCTTCGTCGCGGTTTAGGATTTTTCGGCAGCATTCCCCGCATCTTAAGCATTCAAAGTTGCCTGCTTCACCCAACGCTCTCACATCTGCTGTATGTCGGAGCTTGGGATTCTTAAACCCTGCTTAGGAAATATTCTTTAATAAGTATTAATAGTTCATATAGGTTAAATTCATCGACACAGAATTAACTGATGGGATACTATATGGATCAACAGGGTCGAATACTCGTCATCGATGATGATGAAAACATCCGAAAAGTAGTAGAAGCCATACTCAAAGACCAAGGTTACGAAGTAGATACAGCAGAGTCAGGAAACGATGCAGTAAAGAAAACCCAGAAGAACCACTACGACCTAATGTTAGTTGACATCAGGCTTCCAGACATGGATGGAACAGAACTCCTCACCAAAGTCCGAGACACCACACCCAGAATCAGAAAAATCATGGTAACAGGCTATCCCACGCTACAGAACGCGGTGGCAGCCGTGAACAAGGGTGCAGACGCCTACGTCATGAAGCCCTTCGATGTTGACAACTTGCTCGAAACTATCAAAGACCAACTTACAAAGCAAAAAGAAGAGCGCAAATTCAGCGAAGAACGCGTTGCCGAGTTCATAGAAACCCGCCTCAAAGAAATGGACTTTGAGGAAGTTAACCCTCAGAAGACCCCTTAAGCTACTGTAACCCTCGACTTTCGTTTATTCGTTATGCTACGCTGAGTCTCTTAAGTGTCCAGCCTGATTTCAACAAACTCTTCTTGAATTTTTCTTTAAAAACCGCTATTCCTTCTTGTAGAGGTAAATCGTGTGTGATGGATAACCCAACGACGGATTTTCCACGAAAGTCTCCACTTTCACGGGCTTCCACCCGACAATTTCGTAGTCATGCGAGACCACGCGAACCCCTTTCTTCAACTCAGCCTCCATTTTTGGTTTAACTTTCTCGTTCGCGCTCGTCGTCAAGTACAAGTAGACAACGTCAGCTGAAGTTAAATCCACCTTGAACATGTCACCGTTCACAATTGTAACCCTGTCGGCGAGTCCGTTGTCATGGATGACGCTCATTGCTCGCTTCGCTAAATCTTCACGCATCTCGATGCCGACTGCTCTGGCGCCGAAGGTCTTTGCAGCCATGATAACGGTTCGACCATCCCCTGCGCCCAAGTCAAAGAGTACTTCACCTGGCTTAAGCTCGGCTAACTCAAGCATGTGTTTGACAACTGGAAGAGGACTGGGCACGAAAGGTGCAATAAACAGTTAAGTTAGCCTCCGCGCATTGATTTTACTTTTATTTAAGCTATAAAAGATTCGGCACCATCCTTAAGCGACATAAGCATCTTTCTTCGGAGTCGGTCTCTTCGCTTCGCCACACTTCACGCAGCTCTGAGCGCAAAGCTCCAAATACTTTTCTTCTTCTTTGCTGCCAACCGCAGACGCCGCTTTTTGGCAGAGTCCGCTGGGTTCACTGCAGCCTTCTTCCTTGCAGAGGGCGGAGATATATTTGCAGATGTCTTGTACATCCTTGGGTTCTAAGACTGCGCGGTTGGTGCGTATTAGAAGACACAGTTCGCGTGCCATGACGCAGGTTTTGATGTATTTGACGCGTTCAAGAACTTCTTCGCGGAGTTTTTTTCTGCTTATTTCCACTTCTAGTGTCTCCTATAAGGTGATGCGCTCAGAGACATGTAGTCTGATTTAGGTTAAAAGGTTGTTGTATTTACCTGTCCAACCCACCAATTATCAGTAGGAAATGATGGCCATAACCTTAACCAGAGAGGAGCAAAAAATTCATTAGCCAAACCGTTTGCTCAATGACTTGCGCTCCGCCTCAAGCACCAACTCATAGAACTTGTCCGTAAGCTTAGGTTCCTTAGCCAAAACACCTGCCACATCAGACGACCGCACTTTGCGGGCGCTCAACGCTACAGCCGCCGCCTTCCCATATTTAGCTATCAACTCAGCGGTTTCAACAGCTATTGCGCGAAGTCGCTCCTCGTCCTTGGTGAGTTTCTGCCCTTTCTTCTCAACCAGCGGTTCAGCCTTTTCTTCCTCCACCTTCAACAAACCAAGCGCCTGCGAACCGCAACGTGGGCACTTAGGCTTATCGGGCAATACGTTGACGCGAACCATCTCTAAATAGTTCCAGCAGTTCGTGCAGATCAAAGCGCTAGTCTCATTCAGCAACCTTGCTTTCGCAGATTCCACGAGAACAGCGCGCATCCTCTCTGGCGGGATAAGGTCGGTTTTCATGCTGACGCGTTCAATGCCTGTTCTAGCTACTGGCGTCGGGTTGCCGCCTGTGTCCACTGTCAGCAATTTGATTTCGCCGTTTTGCATCTGCTTCAACACGCGAACTAAGCCGTCGGCATCTAGGTCCTTTGTGAACACTTCTTTTAAGCCTTCATCGTAAATGGGTGTACCCTCAAAGCTGGTGATGAGCTTCTGCAGGCTCACGTTGCTGAAGTCCGCCCACTTCTTCAACGCCCCGAAACGGCGGGCTACGTGTATGACGCGGCGCTTAAACAAACCAGTCTTCACCGTGGACTTCGTCAAAGTATCCCTCACCGCCTGCTCCTGCATGCTTCGAAGCTCGTCAAACACCTCCAAAACGCCCTCTGCGTTTGCGGTGTGCATGGTCTGCACGAAAATTCGGTACGGGTCATGCTGCACAACGATGCCCAAACCAAGCTTGTCAGAAAGAACTTGCCCCAGCAGTTGAGCTAAAGCGCGGTTAATAAGGGAACCGAAGTTGCTGTGAATAATGACGAATTCGCCCCAATCCTCGAACACTATTCGACGAGGGGTAGGCACAGCGATGCCTGCATTTATCTGCTCCAAAGTTTCCGTCAATGCGCGCTGGATGGTTTCTTTGTCAGCCGGATACTGCTCCGCAAGCAATGCGCTGGTCTCTTCAGCTGAAAGCCCAGCCTTAATTTTCTCCTCCACGAAACCGCGAAGCTGCGCAAGTTCCTGCGCTATCTCGTACGGCACAGGGATTTCTTCGCCAATCCAGCTTGGAATTGAGCCTGTGGGGTCATCTACGGGGCGCACGTAAACTTTGTCTTCTGTCGTGTGAGCGATTTGCCAAGGGCTTCCGCGGATGATGAATTTAGTGCCTACTTTGCCGTACTCCGCCATGAACGCCTCATCCAAAACGCCTATGCTGGTGTCAGTTGACTGGTCGATGACGAGGAACTGCTTCTCCTCAGGAATCATGCTTAAGTTATCAAAATAGTACTCAAACAGCGCTTTGGTACGGGAGGGTTTTAGGACCACTTTGTCCTCAAAGCTAGCCCAAGCCAAGCGAGGAAAGCGTCCATGCATGTACTTGATGATTTCCTCCACATCTTCCAAAGTCAAATCTTGGTACGGGTACGCTTTTCTCGCAAGCTCCAAGATTTCTCTGAATTCCAGGCGCCTTGTCTTAAGCAGCATGCCCGCGATTTGATGCGCCAGGACGTCGAAGGGTTTTGGCGGAATCTCCACGGGCTCCAGCTCTTCCCGTAGCGCTCGGCGGGCGATAACCATGGCTTCAAGCGTATCATCGCTGTCCATACCTATGATTACGCCTTCGGCAATGTGACCGTAGCTGTGTCCTGCCCTGCCCACTCGCTGGATTAATCTTGTGACTTGTCTGGGACTCATGTACTGAATAACAAGGTCGATTCTGCCCACATCTATGCCGAGTTCCAAGCTGCTGGTAGCGATTAAGCCTCTGAGTTCGCCGCTTTTCAGTCCCGTTTCCGCCGCGATACGTGAAGGCTTCGCGAGGCTGCCATGGTGAATGCTGACGGGAAAATCCATATCCCAAACCTTCAGCCTGCTCGCCAGCACCTCACTGATTGACCGTGTGTTCGTGAAAAGGAGCACTGACTTCTGCTTCATCATGTAATTGCGAATAATCCGCAATCTCGCCGCCACTTCAGGGTGAGTGTAGAGTTTTCCCGCGAGCCTTGCATCTTCTTCGGTGGGCTTTGGATAAAGGATTTTCAGGTGCACCATCTTGGCGACGGGCACTCGGATGATTTCTACGGGACGTTGGTCTCCGACGAGGAACTGGGCGACTTTGTCGGGGCTGCCGATGGTTGCGGATAAGCCTATCATCTGGAAATCTTTGCCGATTAGGTTACGGATGCGTTCCAACGCGAGACTCAGTTGGCTGCCGCGTTTGCTGTCAGACAACTCATGGACTTCGTCGATTATAACAAACTTCAAACTGTTCAGATGCTGCCGCAGAACCCAGCCGCTCATTATGGCTTGCAGGGTTTCAGGCGTCGTGATGAGTATGTCAGGTGGGCTTCTAGACTGGCGCGTGCGCTCCTTCGTTTCTGTATCGCCGTGGCGGACCGCGAGTTTAATGTCAAGGTTATTGCACCACCACTCCAGCCTTTCAAGCATGTCGCGGTTCAACGCGCGCAACGGCGTGATGTAAAGCACTTTTATGCCAGGCGTCGGCGGCGCCTGAAGAAGCGTGCTTAAAACTGGCAGGAACGCGGCTTCAGTCTTGCCCGTGGCTGTAGGCGAGATTAGCAAGACATTTTTGCCCTCAAGTATCTTGGGAATAGTTTTCTCTTGGGGCTCGGTAGGTTTAGGGAATCCTTTCTGTTCCACGAGCCTTCGAACTGGCTTTACAAGTAGCTCAAAAACGTTCTCAGAAGTTTCCTGCAAGCTGGGCTAAGCCCCGTTAATATTGACAAAGGATAGCGTGAAACGTAAGGTAAAAGCGTTTTGGAGCTTTATTTACAAAAATCTGATGGATGCTTTATTTTTTCTGGTTCTCCAGAGCTATAAAGGCTTGGACACCAGCCACGGCAGAAGAAGACAGCACTCAATTCATAAAAGGCACCAAGAAATTTGATTAAGGGTTTTGCGCGCATTGTGTTTACTGCATGCTGGGGTGTTTTAGCCCTGTTTCAACATACTTTAACATAAATATGTCTAATCCCGCTGTCTATACGTGAATTTTCTATCCAAATGCAACGGAAAGTCTTTTATCTACCATCGTGAGAAACCATGAATAGTAACATCATTACGGAGGAAATTAAATGGCAAAATGTCCAAAATGCGGAACTGAAAATCCAAAGCCAAAGAAAACTTGGAAAATGGCTGGAAGACCAGACAAACAAGGTAAAAGAATGCAGCTCGAAATCGGGCTCTACGAATGCTCTAAATGCCACGCTACATTCCGCGAAGTCCTAAGCAAGAAGAAAATCTAATCGCACGCTGATTTACGCTCACCCAATAACTTCCCCAACTTTTCCTTTTTTTCCCAAATCACTGCACCTTTAGAGGCAAGTATTAATTAATCCAATGCCACATGAAACAAAGCATTTCATCCGTCAACAGAAGGCAACAAAGTGACAGCCACCCTAAAGAGACTTTGGAAAAACCAGTACCTCCAAACCGCCGTTATCATTGGCTTGATTATAGTGGTGATTTTCGGGTTTTGGTTCGGCTTACAAGTTGCATTTAACACCAAAATTCCCCCCATGCTTGCAGTTATTAGCGGCAGCATGTGCATCCCGTATGACGGCGCTTGTGACGGATGGACACACCCGTTTGACCGAACGCTGCACATTGGAGATTTAATTGTTATTCAAGGCGTCGATCCAAAAGACCTTAAAACAAACTATCCTGATAGTGACATAATTGTTTTCCATCAGCCTGATGACCCTAACACGCTTATCGTTCACCGAATAGTGCGGGTTATAAATGGAGCCGACGGCAAACTGTTCTTCTACACTAAAGGTGACGGAAACCCTCCAGTCCAATGGCCTGCGTCAACAACTGGATATGATTATTGGGGACCAGTTTCCCAAGACGCTGTAGTTGGAAAAGTAGTTATGCGTATTCCTTGGGTGGGTCACATTGCTATGGTAACACAGAATTACTCGCTTGTGCCAATAATAGTTGTCATAGTCATACTGATAGTGATAATCGAGTTTGTGGTTCCCCTTATCAAAGAGAGAAAAGCAAAAACGCAGGACACAACCACTCCCATAGAACAACAAAAACAGAAAGCCCAACCTAATTCCTCCTTTTTAGACCCTGTTTTGCGGTAACTATTAAACACTGCAAATCCACATGAGAAGGGACCGCGAGATTTCATCGGAAGGCAAAACTTGGCAACAATCACCTTCAAGGAACTCTGGAAAAATCAATATTTCCAAACTGCCATCGTCATCAGCCTAATCGGCATTGTGATTTTTGGTTTTTGGTTCGGCGCTCCCTTCGTGATGGGCACAAAAATCTTCCCCGCACTCGCTGTTGTCAGCGGCAGCATGTGCATACCCTATGATGGGGCATGTGAGGGCTGGCTTTCACTTAATCATCCATTTGAACGAACCCTGCATAAGGGTGACATCATAATCATCCAAGGCGTAGACCCAGCAACTCTCAATACGAATTATCCAAACAGTGACATAATCGTTTTCCACCGACCAGACAATTATGATGAACTAATCGTCCACAGAATAGGAGCCGTATTAACAGATGTTAACGGCAAATTGTCTTTTTACACGAAAGGAGACGGAAACCCCCCAGTCAAGTGGCCCGCAGCAACAACTGGTTACGACGGTTGGGGACCAGTTTCCGAGGACCTTGTAGTAGGCAAAGTAGTCATGCGTGTTCCATGGATTGGCTGGGCTGCTATTTTAATGAGCAATTTGACAAGTGGCAATGCAGGAAGATTCCTTGTTCCCATAATCATAATTCTAATCGTACTGCTGATTGTTGTTGAGTTTATAGTTCCTCTGTTCAAGAAAAAGCAAACACAAACCGAGAATACTCCTGCAAAAAACCCAGAAAGCTAAAATTGCACACACCTGCGCTTTTCCCCATTACCTACTTTCTTTACAATTACACTAAGTATTATAACACCTAGCCATACAACAAACAAGAACCCTTACCTACCTAAACGGAGCCAAAACTTGACCGCAATCACCAAAAGATTCTGGAAAAGCGAGTATATCCAAACTCTCATCGTCGTTGGCCTCATCGTTCTGATTGTTTTCGGATTTTGGTTTGGCTCGCAAATAGCGCTGAACACAAGCATTCCGCCTGCTTTGGCAGTGGTCAGTGGAAGCATGTGTATTCCTTATGACAGCGGATGCGATGGATGGACGCATCCGTTTGACCGAACCTTACATGTAGGCGACATAATTGTCATTCAAGGCGTCAACCCCCAAGACTTGAACGCGAACTATCCGGACAGTGATATAATTGTTTTCAATCGACCTGGGAACCTAGATGAACTTATTGTCCACAGAATAGTGGCTAAAGAAGAGATAGATGGAAAATGGTACTTCTTTACAAAAGGTGACGGAAACAGTCCTCCAGACGTTTGGCCCACATTTCCCAATCCTCGTGAATACGATAAATGGCCCACCGCCAACGCGAACGTTCCTCAGGGGGCAGTCCCGCAGGATCTGATTGTAGGCAAAGTCATTATGCGAATTCCATGGGTCGGGCTCATTGCTATGTTTATGCATGATGTTTTAGGGGTAAACAACTCGCTCATAGGTATACCTATGGTTATAATACTCATTATACTGCTTGTCATAATA
Source organism: Bathyarchaeia archaeon (assembly GCA_041479225.1). GTDB lineage: Archaea > Thermoproteota > Bathyarchaeia > Bathyarchaeales > Bathycorpusculaceae > JADGNF01. Next base: position 2,936 of record JBGOXQ010000022.1, on the reverse strand, counting down.
GAATTTGTACTGCCGATGCGGAAGCAAAAAGAAACTCAACCTAAGCAAGAGAAAACCACAGAACCGCAGATGTAGATGTGTTTATAAATAAAGCCCATTTAATAGAGGGTATTCAGCCGAGAAGTGGGTTCCATGCCAAAGGTTAAAGCCACAATAAGCATCGAAAACGTAGTTGCTTCCGCCACATTAAACCAGAAAGTGGACCTTAATGCCGTGGTTAAAGGCTATCCAGGCGTAGAATACCGACCTGAACAGTTTCCAGGCTTAGTTTTCAGGCTGAAAAGACCCAAGACAGCCACGCTGATTTTTAGTTCAGGAAAAATGGTGTGCACAGGCGCCAAGAGCGAGAAAGAAGCACGCCGAGCAGTAGCCAAAGTTGTCAAGGAACTCAAGAAAGGCGGCATAATAATCATCGGCAAACCCGAGCTGAAAATACAGAACATAGTGGCTTCGGCAAGCTTAGGTGGATTGATTGACCTGGAAAAAGCAGCGTACTCACTTGGCAGAACTATGTATGAGCCTGAGCAGTTTCCTGGCTTAATTTACCGCATGGAAGAGCCGAAAGTGGTTATTCTATTATTCGCTAGCGGAAAACTCGTCTGCACAGGCGCCAAGAAAGAAGGAGATGTCTACACCGCGGTTGACATTTTGCACGCTTTGCTGGAAGAGAAAAACCTAATCTTCTACGACTAAGCAGTTGCCTGATTCATTTCTATTTTTTCTTGATTTGTTTCGTTATTGTTTTCAGGCTTTCCTCGTCTAATGCGCCGATTTCGTACAGAGTATTCGCAATCTCACTAATTTTAAGTAGTGCATGAAGTTTGATGCCTTTGGTTTCGAGTTTTTCTTTTCCGCCTTCTTCTCTGTCTAAGAATGCAACTGCTTCAGTTACTACGCCACCTTCAGCTCGAACTGCTTCTGCTGCTTTTGCAAGAGTCAAACCCGTTGTAACCAAGTCATCCACAAGCAGCACTCGGTCTCCGGACACTAGAACGCCTTCTACGCGTCGTTCTCTTCCATGAGTTCGGACGCCTTTGCGAATGTAGAGGAAGGGTTTCTTGAGGTTGTAGGCAATTTGTGAGGCGAAGGGCATGCCTGCGATGGGGATTCCTGCGATGCGGTCGAAGTTCTTAAGGCCTATCTGCGCGGTTATCTGTTCAGCGTAGAAGTCACAGATGTCTCTGTAGGCGTCTGGAAAGCTTGGCACTATCCTCAGGTCTATGTAGTAAGGGCTTACTTTGCCGCTTGACAACTTGAACAAACCGAATTTCACGGCGTCTATATTCGTGAGAATTTTTGCCATTTCCACTTTCTTACTCTCAGTCAAGGTTTCATTTCCCCTTTCGAAATCTGATAAATCTTGTTAACTTCCGGAATTACGCATGCCGTTTTCGGCAGTTCCTTCCGAAGAATCTCAGCGAACTTTTTCTGGTCCACCGCTGAATTAGTGTGATAAGGAACAGCTACTTTAGGCTTTGTTAACCAAGCGATTTCGAAGCCTGTTTCAGGCGATGCTGTTTGGGCGATTCCGACGGTGCAGAAGACTACGTCAAGATGTTCTTTTTGGCTGATGGTTGCCATTTCGGGGTAGGGTAAGCTGTCTGCGGTGTGGAAGATTTTGAGTCCGTCTTCGGTTGTTATTATGTATATTACTGGCGTCGCTGCTTGGTGCTTGCATTTTTCTGCTTTTACGGTGACGCTGCCGATTTTTTTTTCTTCGCCTGCATGGGTTTCCACCAGTTTTTCTGGGGGGATGTTGTTTCTCAGAGACTTTGTGCTTGTTGGGTCTGCGATTATGGTGCAGCTGGTGGCTTTCTGGATATCAACAATTAACCTTTGATCGAAGTGGTCGTAGTGCTCGTGCGTAATTAGTATGGCATCGACTTGTGGGAAGCTGCGGACTTTGATGTCCACTGGGTCGATGAGCAGGGTTTTCGTGGGAGTTTTAATGAGCACTCCTGAGTAATTGTTGAGCCAAACGAAGAGTATGCTGTTTTTTTCTGGGATTTTGTCTACGGGCATAACTGATTCCTTACCAAATAGTATTATGTTGGCGCAGTTTTAAAGAATCTTTTGATGGTTGCACGCAAAATTAGAGGGTGTTGTTTGGTTACGAGTTGACGATGTTTCTGCAAATTGGTTGTTGTTTGTTGCTATTGTGCTTCTTCAGTATTGCTGATTTGGCTGTACTCTGTTGCTTGGAGCAGACTATAGCCCCCTCTATAAATAGAAACTGCATGGAGGCTGAAAGCTGGGTTTGCGCCTGCCTGCTCTCTGAACCCTACCTCTCTACCACAAAACAAACTTAAACAGTGGCTAAATCAAAAAGAAGAATAAGGATATTTTTGGCGATGGAACAGAATAGCAAAAATTAAAAGCTGATTTAACATGTTAGTCATCGAAGGGTTTGGGTTTGTCTGAAGAATCGCAAGTGGCTTATCTGCAAGGAAAACTCTCAGAATTAGAAAGAAGAGCAAATAAAAGAGGAATAAATCCACTTATGGTAGGAATATTTTTGTTTTTTACTGGCGGAGTTCTTTGGTCAGTGATTAGCACGATTTTCTTGTCAGCTATGCCCATCGCTTTTACTGTGGGAATTGCGTTTTTGATTGCTATAGTGGGTGTTATTTTGTTTATATTCGGACTTGTTGAAGTGATTCATTATTATGGTGAACTTAATAGATGTTACAGGGAATTAGCTACTAAATTTCCTAATGCAATTCCCATCTGCCCCTACTGCAAAAAGACTCTGCTTGCAGGAAATTCTGATTTTTGTAATTTGTGCGGAAAACCGCTCAATGTAAGGCACGCGGTCCCGCGCTGGATGCGCAACAACTAATTGAGAAGGCAAACAACCCTAACCGTGAAAACAGCATTCCCCGATATGACCTAATTTCAGCTATTTTTCAAGATTTAAACCAAATCTTAAATTCTGT
>JBGOXQ010000021.1:0-13366 GCA_041479225.1 Bathyarchaeia archaeon | reverse complement strand
CTGCGACTACCGAGACCCAGACGTGGTAGAATACGGATCATGCTACTGCAGACTCTACGTCACCAAAGAAGTATACGAAGGCAAAAAAGAACTGCCCCAAGTGCCAGAACGCCGACCGATAGACAAACAGGCACGAGCATACCAAGAAGTAGGCAAACCCGTTGAAGCCAAGCCAGCTACTGAAGAAAAAGAAGAATTTGTGGAGGTTACGGTCGGCAAGAAGAAGTTGTGGTACTGCAAACAGTGCGGCTACGTAGTCTTCAGACAAGACCCACCCTATATCTGCCCCATCTGCAAAGCAAAAAGAGAAATGTTCGCGGAGATAAAAACAAAAGTCGAATTCTATGGATAAATCGCACGCTATGATTTTGTGACTTCTATCTCGATTTTTTTCCAATCTTCCTTTATTCCGCGCAGAGAAGTTGCGCCGCCAACAATTATTCCCTGCATCATTTTTTCAACAAACTCGTTAAGAGGAATTTCTTTCCCGTCAATCTTCAGTTTCATACCCATATACGTCACCTACAAAAACTGAGCCTTCAAGAGGTAAAAGGCTTTTGGAAGTGCAAATTAAAATAGCTCACGCGCATACTTCATATCAACCGCTCATCCAAGCAACAACTCATCCCCAAGCCAATGGAGGAACTTAAGTTTTGAAGAAACCAGAAACCTACCTCGAACCAAAAGAACGCGCAGCAAAAATAATCGAACTACTGGAAAAAGAACATCCTGACGCGAAAATCGCCCTCAACTTCTCCAACCCGCTTGAGCTGCTAGTAGCTACGGTTCTTTCAGCGCAAGCAACGGACGAACAAATAAACAAAGTAACAAAAAACCTCTTCAAGAAGTACAAGAAACCCGAAGACTACGCCAAAGCCGACATCGCCGAGTTGGAACAGGACATAAAGTCCACAGGTTTCTACCACAACAAAGCTAAAAATATACAGAACGCCAACAAAATCCTCGTTGAAAAATACCACAGCCAAATCCCGCAGACCATGGAGGAACTAATTGAGCTGCCTGGCGTGGCGAGGAAAACCGCCAATATCGTCCTCTATGGCGCATACGGCAAAGTAGAAGGAATCGCCGTGGATACCCACGTCCGCAGGCTCGCGCAGAGGCTTGGACTCACAGAGAACGAGGATCAAGACAAAATAGAACAAGACCTCATGTGTTTAGTGCCTAAAAGACAGTGGATGCACTTTGCGGACTTGCTGATTTTCCATGGCAGACGCGTCTGCACCGCAAAGAAGCCGAACTGCGCTGGATGCGTACTGAATAAGATTTGCCCCTCAGCCTTCACGTTCACGTAGGAAACGCTATCGTTTTATATTCGGCTGATTTCTATTTAATGTAAGGTTTTTGAAATGTCAAGTACCATGCAGATTGCGCATACGCCAAAGGTTGGAGAAAAAGCTCCCGACTTCACATTACCGGACATGAACTCGAAGCCTCGAAGTCTGCCAGAGTTTCAGGGACAGAAAGTGGTTTTAGCCTTCTTCGTCGGCGCGTTCACTTCAACTTGCACCAAAGAGATGTGTGCCTTCCGCGACTCCATGGCGCGACTCATCGACCTGAAAGCCCAAGTCGTAGGTGTAGGCGTTTCAGACCCGTTTTCAAACAAGGAATTCGCCGAGAAAAACAGGTTGACCTTTCCCATTCTCAGCGACTATAATCGCGAAGTCATCAAAAAATACAATTTAGAATCGCCAGACTTCACAGGACTTAAGGGCTACACTGTTGCCAAACGCAGCATCTTCGTGCTCGACAAAAAAGGCATAATACGCTACGTGTGGATCACAGATATTCCGTCGGTGGAGCCAAACTATAAAGAAATAGAGAAAGCCCTAGAACAAATCAACTAGCGCAGCGCTGCATCCTTTTTCTTTTCCATCAGAACCGCGTAGAAACTTCAATTCTTCTATTCTTTGATAAATCTACTATTTCCAGATTCATAAATCTAATATGCAAACTCCAAGCACACACAAATAATCGTGAAAAATTCATGACCAATTCGGTCTCTGGAACAACGCGCCGTTCATCAAGCATGTTCTTAATATTAGTCTTGGTTTTCGCGGCTACCTTGTATCCCGCACTCTTCAGAATGGCACGGGCTGAGACCGATGACTGTGTAGTTACCAAGGTGGAAGGAAGCGTCTCAAAAGTTTGCCAACTAATTGGAGACTTCGACAAGGATCTAAACGAACCAACTACAAGTTTGACTTACACTCGATATGGAGTGGCAGGCACTGACTTAGGAGTCTCCTTCGAACACAATAATGAGATTATGTTTCTTTTCGGAGACACCGTCGGAAGAAACACTTACCCATTCTCTGGCAGAAGCGACAGCTTCGCATACACAATCGACTCGGTTCCAGATGACGGGTTGAACCTCACTTTCTACACAGGTGCAGCTGGAAAGTTTCTTCCCCCATGGGTCGGCGGCATATCCCAAGGAGCATTTGAGGTGCCTATGGAAGGAGTGGAAATAAATGGCGAAGCTTATGTTTTCTTCACCATAAACCATACAGAAGAGCAAACTATGGGTGGTTCGGTTCTGGCAAAGTTTAACGATGCAACTTTGAATTTCACTTACCTCTACACTTTCTCAACAAGCAAATTCATGAACGTGCACACAGCCAAAGTCAACAATTCTCTCATACAGGGACTTCCTGAGTCCGATGGCGACGGCTTGCTTATATGGGGAAGCGGCGAATACCGTCACAGCGACCCATACTTAGCGTACATGCCCCTTCAATCCATAGAAGACAAGTCCGCCCTACGTTATTTCGCTGGACTGGCGAATAATGGGACAACAATCTGGAGCAAAAACGAGTTTGACGCGAAACCACTCTTTCACGACCCCGTAGTCGGAGAACTCTGCGTATCCTGGAACCCGTATCTAGATAGGTGGATAATGCTCTATTCTGGCGTCAGCATGAGATCATCTCCCCTTCCATGGGGAAACTGGTCTTCCAAACAGACACTTTTTAGCCCATACGCCGACGATGGCTACGGATATTTCATGCATTGGCCAGGCCACGATAACATCACTGATCTTGCAAGAGATAACGAGTGGGGAGGTGCATACGGACCATATATTATCGACAAGTTCACGAGAGGCAACGATGAGTCTTCCACTATTTATTTTACGATGTCAACTTGGAACCCGTACACGACTGTTCTCATGAAGGCTGAACTGGAAAAGACTCGAAATGCCGTTCCTGAACTGCCAAGTACTGCCATCGTTTTAATCCTTGTTTTCGTGTCTCTTACCGTTGCGTTGTGTGCGCGCTACTCCAAACGTTTCTACCGTTCGAGCCATGAAAACTGCGAATGCGATTAACCCTTATTTAGCTTGGTTGTTTTGAGCTTTCTTCTGGCGGTTCCGTTCCATCGCTTCCAAAATTACTTTCTTCAGATTCTCGAGCCCAACTGTCCGTGTCTCCAGAATTGTGAGCCCCGTATTCATATTTTCTATTTTTCGCGTGTTCTCGTCAAGTTCTCCGAGAGTGTCAAGAAGTACTATTCCTTTGAGCCCGCCGAAGAGTCCTTTGAGAGTTTCTTCATCAATGCCTTCCTCTCGAGCCTTTTTCCTGACGTGCTCGAAGAAATCAACCATCCCGGGACTGTAAACCATAAATTCGTGGTTTGGGTCAACCTCTGAGATTTTGCCTTTTCCCCCAAGCAGACAATCCACGCAGTTCAGCGCATCAACTTTAACTATGCCATATTCTTCTGCGAGTTTCTTCATTTCATCGTTTGCGCCTAGACACAGATCGCCGTAGACCAAGATGATGCCTTGCGGCGAAACAGGCTTATTCTGCTGGATGATTTGCCGCAGATTCTTTTCCACGAGGCTGAAGTCAACGTGGAAGTACTTGCTAACGAACACGAGCCTAACGTCTAAATCGCCGTTTTCAACGAGTTTTTTGAGTTCATTTTTTAGGACGCTGCAGGAAATCAAGCAGGGTTTAGCTTTCTCGGTCATGGCATCAACCTTCAAGGTTACTTGTGATTACTGGCTGACGGGGGTATTTCTTCTTTGCCAAAAAAGAAGCCACTTTACAATTTGCAAAGCAGTTGATGAATCCACTCACTCAGCCGCGTCTTATTAGAGCGGTTCCACTTCGACGAGTTCAAATCGAATGTGCTTCGGGTAGACCCAGTACGCCTTGATGAAGTCTTCTATGGCTTGGTCAACATCAAGAACGTTGAAGAACTCATTGTACTCAGGCGCTACGCCCTCAATGTTTCGCGCCGTGTAAACCTTCAACGCCGCTAAATACGCTTTTTCCACTTCAACATCATCCAACGAAACCTCAGCAGGCACATCTATAGCGAACGGAAGGTTAGTTGAAACATCTATAGCCGCGATTTTTCTAACCTGCTCATTCTTTGCTTTGACAGAGACAGGTCTGCGATCGAATATTCGGTAAACCCAATTGTTTTCTTTTTCAGGGGAAGTAGACAAGGAACATGCCCTCCAAACAGAGTATTTGGATTGGCGTTAATTCTTTTCGGATTCGCAAGCTCGAAAGAGAGCGCAAAATAGGAATATGGTACTAGTTTAAATGGGGGAAGCAACATACCACAACATGCTTTGGTGAAACGCTATGAACAATTGGAGAATTGTTGGCAAAATTGCTGTTGTTTTCGGAATAGTTTCTGTGCTTTTCGCCGTTTTCTCAGCCATTATAGTCTATAACGGGATGAATCTACAACCTGAGGGCTATTACTCTGCGGCGGCTACTCAACTTAACATCATTTCAAGTATGCTTCCATACTTGTTTTACACTGCACTCTCATTCGTAGTCGCGGGATTAACTTTGCGCGTCGGAAAAGAAGACGCCAAAGAAAAAATGCCTTCGAAAGAGCAAACTACTCTAGAAGCTACTATGGAAAAAAGTTAGTTTTTCCCTTTTCTTGAGATAAATCATAGTCAAATTTTCTTTTCTTATCTCTGCTGTCTTTATGACCCTTGTGGAGGAAATTGAAATTTTTCGTTAGTAAGTGTCAACTCTGCGTGTTTGGAAGCAAAGATCTCCAAGGCGCAACTTCAAATTCATACCTGAATAGATTGGTGCCGACGGCGAGGTTTGACCCTGTTTCTGCGGGGTCATCAACCGCGTCCGTCTCTTTTCTTTGCCAAATTCACCCACTATTTAAGTTACTTAATCCATTTCAGAATAGTCGGTTTATTTCTTTTTCCTGCGCCTTGTTTTGTTTTAGGGTGACCCAAGATTAAGGGAACCATCATTGCATAGTTCTCTGGGATTCCAATTTTCCTTAGAACGTCTGGCTTGCTGCTTAGTAAACGAATGAAGCCCATGTAGCATGTTCCAAGCCCGAGTTCATACGCTTTCAAGAACATGTTTTCTGCGGCAAGAACGCTGTCCAGTAAATTCAAGTTATCCCATTGTTTGTCTTTTTCAGTGCATATCAGTATAAGGACAGGCGCATCATAGCAAACAACTTCCTCCTCTGTGGAGAACTTCTTAGCTAAAGGAGGCATCATCTGCTTGACCAATAGCTTGGTTTCGTCAGAGACGTACTTAATCAGTTTCTTATCTTCGATAACTATGAACCGGCAAGGTTCCCTATGCATCGCCGTTGGAGCCCAAATGCCAGCCTCCAGAACAGCTTCAATTTTATCCTTCGAAACAGATTCATCGGTGTAAGACCTAACGCTTCTCCTACCTTTAATGCAATCATCAAGTTCCATGGTGCAACCTCTGTACTCAGCATCACATGATTGAATATATTACTATTAAAGGTGATTTATCAGAGTTGACAAAAATTTTATTAATTTGCGCCGAGGGTAGGGGTTGAACTCAAGATGCAGGGCATCCCGCGCTAAATCAATAGTAACCAACTAGCGTACAGAGCTAAGGTTGCAGCGAATAGTATTATCCAGAGTGTTTTGCTGTGGTCCACGATTTCCTTGCCACTCATGGGCGCTATTGGGAACGTGTCAAAGAAGGCGCCGATTAAGCACATTGCCAAGCCTGTGCTACCTATGACCGTTAAGCCGCCTAGTAAAAGTAAGCTGAAGAAAACTGCAAAGACCAACGATATGAGAATTGAAGCTAAAGACAGAATTGCGCCCAGACGCTTTGTGAATTTAGGTCCACAATGAACTTGGCGGGTAGGGGAGGAAAAGGGCATTCTGAACGCGAATGTGGTGAATATGAAGGCTGCCAGGCCAAAATACCAGAGTTTGTGTTCGGTCCAAACTCCTCGGGTTCTCGAGTAGGCTATTGTGATGTAGGCTTTTGTGAATCCGACCAGAATGCTGGTGGCGAAAATTGTTGGGAGAACCAATAGAATTTGGGAGAGATCGTTAACTTTGACGTAGGCAAAAGAAAACGCCAAAATTGCAGTTGCGATAGCATAGGTTATCGTTTCGGATTTTGTGGGTTTGAACGGTGAACCAGTTTTTTGAGAGACGGATAACTTGCGTCTTGAGGCCACTAACTCTTCTAGCCATTTCTTGACGGACTCAGGCATTAAATCTCTGATTTTTTCAGTTAGCGTATTGGTTAATCCGCTGGTTGGCATACTCGAAGTAGTTGCGGCGGCGAAGGACATTGATACAGCCCCAACTGCAGCTATAGAGACTATGGTTGCGGTTGCGGCATTGACGGGAGGGGGCACCCAAACAGTTGATTCAATATTAGAGGCATTTGAAGAAGGAGAAGGCAACGGTAACGGGCTGGGTGAAACGGTTATTGTTGGCGCAGGCGTAGTTGCAAACGGTGAAAGAGTCGGCTCAGTTGATGTAATTGGGGTTGGTGAGACTGTTGGGGCAGGTGATGGTGTCAATGTAGGGGTTGGAGTTGGAGTTTGTGTGGGAGCGGGGGTGATAGGAGGAATAGTGGGGACTGGAGTTGCAGTTGGAGATGGCGTAGCTGAAGGATCAGTGTTATCCATTTTTATGAGGAAAAAGGCTGTATTGGTTAAACCGTAGGATTGTGTGCTGCCAGCCACTGCATATCCTCCGTCGTTTGTCCGAATTATGGCGTTAGCCATATCATTGTTTGTGCCTCCGATAGTTTGGTTCCACTGCATGTTTCCTGAGGAGTCTGTCTTGACAACCCAAACGTCTCGGCCGCCTGCGCCGAAGGATTGCGTAGAACCAGTCAATGCGTAGCCGCCTTCAGCTGATTGAACAATTGCCCGTGGGTTGTCGTCTGATGATCCACCGTATGTTTTGTTCCACAGCATGCTGCCTGAGGCATCAGTTTTTATAAACATGAAGTCGTAGGATCCGCTTGCAGTTGAGTTGGTATTGACAGCTAATGCGTATCCTGCGTCGCTAGTTGGAACTACTGACATACCAGTGCTGGTTGATATGCCATCTCCGAACGTATTGTTCCATTGTATTGCGCCTACAGAGTCTGTTTTGACCAGCCAACAACTACTGGTATTTGTTTGACCCGCCATGACGTATCCTCCGTCGCTGGTCTGGACCACTGAATATGCCGCATCGTTACCCAGGGTTCCGTATCTTTGGCTCCACTGAGCTGTGCCGTTGGCGTCGGTCTTGACTAACCAAAGATCAGGTTGACTTCCACTTCCGAAGGATGTTGTGCAGCCAGCGAGAGCGTATCCTCCGTCACTTGTCTGGGTCATGGCGTACAATTCCTCGTTGAATGGTCCTCCGTAGGTTTGGCTCCACAATGTGTTTCCCGAGGAGTCTGCCTTTAAAAGCCAGAATCTTTCAGATGAGACATTCATTATGCCAGCCAATGCATATCCTCCGTCATTTGTTTGAAGCACGGAGAAAGCGTCGCTTTGCAGTGTACCTCCGATGGTTTTGTTCCACTGCAGATTGCCTGAAGAATCAGCTTTAACCATCATGGCGTGATGTATGGTTTCGTTGGAAAACTGCGTAAATCCTGCCATGATGTAGCCTCCATCGCTTGTTTGAGCCAATGCCCTTGAGCGGTCGTTTATTCCGAAAGAGTAGGTTTGGCTCCATTGTACTGTTGCGTTTGCGTCGAAGACTACTAAAACAAACGAAAGCAAGCAAACAATAGCGATTATGCAAATTATTGGCGTATTTTTTCTTGCCAATAACACTTCCTTCTCCCACCAAAATAGTCGTTAATGGCTTTTTGAATATAAGCCTTGCTGAAATCCTATTCTACGCTAGACTAGAAGTAACACGTTTTAAGTGGAAAATATTTAAGACGACTATGCCTTCATTAGACTCATGAAGGAGACAGAAGTCAAGATTTTAGAAGTGGACAGAAGTAAAATTGAAGAAGCCCTTCGCCGTTTAGGAGCTACGAAAGTTTTTGATGGCGAAATTGAAACTTACTTCTACGATTTCGGTAATAGGACGATAGCCAAAGCTCGGAACGTGATGCGCTTAAGAAGAGAAAAAGGCAGGATTGAGTTGACCTTTAAGAAAGTTTTGGTTTCTCAAGGTGCTAAGGTTGCTGAGGAGTATTCTGTTGAAGTTTCGGATTTGGAGGGCGCAAAAAGAATACTGGAGTCGTTAGGTTTGTCTGTGGTAGAAAGCCTTCAGAAGCACAGAATAAGCTATGCTCTGGAAAAAGCGCATTTCGACTTTGACAAGTATGAAGGGAAATACAGTCATATTCCAGAGTTTCTTGAAATTGAAGCTGAAAACATAAAAGCGATTTACGAATTCGCCGACCTTTTTGGCTTTGCTGCGAAGGACTGTTTGCCTTGGTCCACTGAAGATTTGATCAGGCACTATTCCATAACCAAATAGGAATAGAACTTCACATATCGTTTGATGGGTGGATAACAAGAAAAAACTTCACTATGATGTCGCTAAGCTTTAAGCCCGTGAAAAGGGCACCAGATTAGTCCCGTATTATGCAGGTTTAGGTTTTGAACGAGGTTTTACAGTCTTAACAGTTGCTTTTGGCTTTTTTACAGGCGGCACTTTTTTTGGCGCATTCCAAATCGGGTATGCACCGTGTTCTTTCTTGAATTTTTCCAGAAGCTCGCCTTGCATTGTTTTTGGTTTATCACTTAAGATCCAGCTAATGGAAGTTTTCCCGATGTAGTCATCATCGAATAGTTTCGAGTTTATTCTCTTGCTGCTTTTTCCGCCATATCCAGATAGGTAGCCGCCGAAGATTCTTTTTGTAGGTTTCTTAGATTTGCCTATGAATAATATGTCTGAAGTTGGTTTTCCTGACTGCGTGTTGTCAATTATTACGAATACGCTGCCTTTATTATACGGAAGGGAAGTGAATGAGATTCCGTTTAATGGAAAGAACTCAGAGAAGCCGATTTCTTTTAGAGTAAGTGAATTCATGGGTTCTAGGAGAACTTAGGGAAGATTTAACTCTTGCTATATAGACTTTGGGCAGCTATAGATTCTATTTTGGGAGCACTTAGGCGTATATTTGCCGCTTCTACGTACCTGAGGATAACCCTAATGAGCATAAAGGTCTCCCTTTTTGAATATGAAACATTCGCCATCTGTAAAATAAAATCAACTGAAGTGGATTTGCCAAGGAAGCGCGACCGCTGAATCGCATTCGCCCAATCTACTGTACGGTATTTTCCAGATTACTTGATAAGCAACGAATTTCATTATATCTTCTTACTCACTGCCCACCGCAGCAAAAAAGCGGAAAGCGGGGGAGCGAAATCTTCTTGACAAATCCAAGTAGCAGCAATTCTGATGCAGTCAAAGAAGCTTCCAAGCAGAGCTTGTCCTTAGATAACCCCAGCTTCTTTCTCAATCGGGAACTTAGCTGGATAAGGTTTAACTACCGTGTACTGGAAGAAGCGCGTGATCCATGGCACCCTCTTTTGGAAAGGATCAAGTTCATCGCAATCTGCGGTAGCAATATAGACGAATTTTTCATGACAAGGATTCCTAAGCTGCTTGAGAAAATCAGCAAGAAGTCCGAGGAAAAGTCAATGGATGGACTATCTTCGATTGAGCAGGTTGAAGCTACCCGAAAAGAAATCTTGCCTCTCCTTGAAAACCATTCAAGATGTTGGAGAGAGGAACTGGTGCCTGCATTGGCGAAAGAGGATATTTACATCAGAAGTTATGATGAGTTGACGAATAAGCAGAAGCAGAATTTAACTGAGTATTTCAAGAATTCGATTCTCCCCAATATCCAGATACCTAAAGATGGATTTAACGGAGCTTCCATTGAAAATCTCCAAATAAACTTGCTCATACCAAAAAACTCCTCTGTAGAAAACACTTATGCTGTAATTCCAGTGCCCACCGAAAAATTTGGGAGATTAATAAGAGTCCCCCATAACCACTATGAAAGGGAACCGCAAAAGGAAGAGGAAAACACCGAAGAGGATTTCGTATTCCTGGAAGATTTGATAGCAAGCAAGCTGGATTTGCTTTTCCCAAACGAAAAAGCACCACTAACAGCTTACCCGTTCAGGTTAACGCGAAACGGGGAAATAGACATTCTGATGGATGAATCAGCGGATTTCCTCGATTCAGTCAAGAAAAGCCTGCAGAACAGAAAAACAGGGTTTCCAAGCAGACTTGAATTCAACAAAAAAACACCCGCTGCCCTGCGCGAATCCGTTGCCTCTGCTTTGAATTTGAAGGAATACTTGATTTACGAGTTTGATGGACCGCTAGGGCTTGTGGACCTTTGGCAGTTGCTAAAATTGAATCGACCCGACTTGAAGGATAAGACGTTTCTTCCATGCATCTCACCGTTGTTGACTCCTGAAAAGAATCTTTTTGAGACTATTGCGAAGAGGGATTTCGTCCTATACCACCCCTACGACGGTTTCGAAATAATAATTGACTTGCTGAAAGAAGCCGCATCTGACCACGGCGTTCAGGAAATATGCATCACTATGTACCGAATGGACCCGAAGTCACCAGTTGTTGATGCACTTATAGAAGCAGCCCAAAAAGGTAAGAGAGTTACAGCTATAGTCGAGTTGAAAGCTAAGTTTGACGAGGAAAATAATATTGCTCTGGTTTCGAGACTCAAAAAAGCAGGAGTTAATACCGTGTACAATTTTCCCAATTTCAAGGTCCATGCGAAACTCTGCCTCATCGTGAGAAAGGAAAAAAAAGGGTTAGTCAGGTACTCTCACATCGGGTCAGGTAATTACAACGCGGTTACAGCTAAGATCTATGGGGATATTGGTTATTTAACAGCTAGACCTGAGATTGGGGAGGAGTTGGCTGAGCTTCTTTATGTGCTGATAAATGGACTTCAAGAAAAAGAGTTTAAGCATTTGTTAGTGGCGCCTAAGTCTTTGAAGAGGGAAATCCTAAATCGCATAGACAGAGAAATAGAGTTTCACCGTAAGTCAGGCAGAGGATACTTGGCGTTTAAGCTTAACAATTTGGAAGAAAAAGAGGTAATAGAAGCGCTCTATAAAGCGTCGATGGCAGGAATCAAAGTGGACCTCAATGTAAGAGGCTTATGCTGCTTAAAGCCGGGAGTCAAGGGGATAAGTGACAACATATCAGTAATTTCTATTGTCGGACGCTTCCTTGAGCACGCAAGAATATACTACTTCCGAAACGGCGAAGAAGACGAAGTGCTCATCGGAAGCTCAGACTTGATGTTTAGAAATCTCAACGAACGCATTGAAGTGCTCCTGTCTGTACCTGACCCTAAGATACGACGGGCGATTTTAGAAGATATGTTGAAGATACATCTTCGCGATAACATTAAAGCTAGAAGACTGCTTTCCGATGGGACCTATGAGAAAGTGATGCCTGAAGAGGGGCAGGAAATGATTAATTCGCAGTCTTGGTTAATCCAGAACAGAGGCATATGGCATGAGCATTCAGCCTAATTGCCAGAAACGCATGAGCAATGAAAGCTACTGCAAATTTGGGGCCGACGTGCTCACTAGACTAATTAAAGTGCTTGAAGACCAGATTGAAGATGTAACAGAAAGCAAAGATGTAGAAGCCGTTCATAAGATGCGGGTTGCTTCGCGTCGAATTAGGGCGGTGATGCCTCTTTTTGAGCCGTGTTTTCCTGAGAAAAAGTTCAAGAAATGGCTACGTGAAGTAAAAATTGTAACGCGGTCGCTTGGAGAAGCAAGAGACCTTGATGTCCAAATAGCCTTCGTCGAGGGCTACGTGAAGAGCCTTTCATCGGCAAGCGCTGGCTTGGAGCTTCTGTTGAAAAATCATAAGGACCGCAGATTGAAAGCGCAAGTAATAGTTGTAGAAAAAATGAAGGAGTTGAGGAACTCAAATGTCTTGCCTAATATGACTGAGTTCTGCAGAATAACAATTGAGGAATCATCGCAGGTTTCATTTGATTCTTTGCCCGTGCTTGAAAAAACAAGCTGGCAGCTCACCTCCAGACTGAACGATTTCTTGGCAATGGAAGAATGGGTACATCAAGAAAAGGAGTACCTCAAACATCATGCAACTAGAATCCGCGCCAAATGGCTACGCTATACGATGGAAGTATTTTCTCCGCTTTTTGAAGGCAAACTCGAAAAAGAGATAGAGAAAATTAAAGGTTTTCAAGATGTCTTGGGCGAGATGCATGACTGCGACGTCTGGGTTGAATACATTCCTAAATTTACCAATGCAATTAAGTCGAAAGCTGCTCCAAAAGAGCAGAGCAAAACCGTTTCAGTTGAACGTTCACTTTCAAAGTTCGTAGATTACGTGAAAAAGCAGAGAAAAAGTCACTATAAGAGTTTCGTTAAACTTTGGGACGAAACAAAAGCTGATGGCTTCTTTGAAAAACTCAAAGAGACAGTTAATCTCGGAGTTACGCTGGGTCAAAGCAAAGCAAAAGAATTGCTTTCAAAGCCAGATGCAAGAATCGCCGTGTTTGCAGACATTCACGCCAACCTTCACGCTTTAGAAGCAGTGATTCAAGATGTTGAAAACCGAGACGTGCACCTCTTTATCAACGCAGGCGACCTAATTGGATTTGGCGCATTTCCAAACGAAGTTATTGAGCTTCTGCAGGAGAAAAACGTCTTTAGCATCGCAGGAAACTACGATCTTGAAGTAATCGGAAATTACGCAAGAAACCAAGGCGAAAAGAAACTTGCATTAGAGTTCACCAGAAAAGAACTTGCAGAATCAAGCCGAAACTACATTCGCACCTTGCCTCAGGAACTCAGGTTAACTGTCAGCGACAAAAAACTGCTCGTGGTTCATGGGAGCCCTGAATCTATTGAGGAACATGTTTATCATAATACGCCAATTAAGCGCCTGAAAGAGCTTGGCGAAAAAGCAGAGGCTGACTTCGTTGTGATGGGGCATTCCCATGAGCAATTCTGGAGAAAAGTAGAGGGCGTGTCATTCATCAACCCTGGAAGTGTAGGAAGACCAGGGGATGGGAAACCACAAGCCGCTTACGCTATTGTGAGTTTTAACCCGGTCTCAATT
>JBGOXQ010000020.1:0-13666 GCA_041479225.1 Bathyarchaeia archaeon | reverse complement strand
TTTTGAATTGGCGTTTTTAGGTGCCAACTCGCGTTTTTAGCTAAGGGGTATGGTTTGTCCGTTGAAAGTTATTGACTGGATGGTGGC
This sequence comes from Bathyarchaeia archaeon, assembly GCA_041479225.1. GTDB lineage: Archaea > Thermoproteota > Bathyarchaeia > Bathyarchaeales > Bathycorpusculaceae > JADGNF01. The sequence goes on along the minus strand of JBGOXQ010000020.1, from coordinate 13,579 downwards.
TTCGTCATATTGCACTATGTTTGTTGGGAGCGAAGCGTATTGTAGACCTGCCGCGAGTGATTGACCGCCGTGGACTACATACCAAAGGTACTGTACTAGTTGAGTTGCCTTGTTCATGTCCATGCTTGAGAGTACGCCGAGGTCTTTGTAGACGAAGATGTAGGTTGGGTTGCAGATTGGGTAAGCTTGCGCGCCGGAGGTGTTGAGGATGTTTACGCCTGTCCAGTCACCAGTTGATGATGGAAGACCTGAAGTTGGTAGCGATTGGGCTGCTGCGGTTGTTGAGGCAAGTGATGGCATGACGTAATTTCCTGTAGGATTCTGCATTGCGCAGACTGCTAGGCCGTTTTGGAGTGCGTATGCTAATTCAACGTATCCGATTGAGTACTGTGTTGTGTTGACGGCTTGTGCAACTCCAGGATTCCCACTTTGTCCAATTCCACCTGGCCACTGAGGGCTGTTACCGAAACCAACTGTGGTGTTCCATTGGGGACTCACAAGGGTCAGGTATTGAGTGAACCATTTGGTTGTTCCTGAACTTTCCGACCTGTGTATCGTTGTTATTGCGTGGTTTGGCAGCGTTAATGTTGGGTTGAGGGCTGTTATTGCGGGGTCGTTCCAGTTTGTTATAGTGCCAAGGTAGATATTTGCGAGAACTGGACCTGTGAGATACAAACCAGTAGAGATACCGGGCAAGTTATAGGCTAAAGTAATTGCTCCGATTGTTTCAGGAATTGTAACACTTTGGTTTGTCAAAGTTGCAGTTTGAGCGGCTGTTAAAGCCGCGTCTGAGCATGAGAAGTCAACTGTTTTTTGGGTGAGACCTGAAACGCCTGCTCCGCTGCCTCCACCGGCGTAGTTGATTTGAAGGTTAGGTCTGATTTGTGTAGTGTAGGCAACTATTGTTGCGTTAATGAATGGTTGTGGGAATGTTGCTCCTGCTCCGTTCAATGTTGCTGGTCCAGGTGTTGGGGCTGGTGTTGGTGAGGGAGTCGGGACTGGTGTGGGTGTTGGGGTCACATATTGATACGGCGTTGGTGTTGGTGTTGCGGTGTGAGCTGGTGTAGGAGTTGCTGTTGGCGTTGTTGTGGGAGTAGTTGATGAAGGCGTGGGGCTTGTCGTGGCTGTAGGAGCAGATGTTGGAGAAGATGTTGCTTGAGGTGTTTGAGTAGGTGTTGGCGTTGGAGTTGGACTGGCTGATGGGCTGGGTGACGCAGCGGGCGAACCCAGGTATGTGTAAGCGGCAACTGACCCTACAATTATTACGAGCACAACTATTGCTGCTATGATTATGTATATGGATTTCATTTTGTTAATTCCTCTTACTGAAAACTCAATAAGTGCGCGTTTGTTATATGGATGCCCTCCATAATCTTTATAGCCTATATAGATATGGTTTGTATATAGCGAATTAATAGATTAAATATAGAACGCTATAAAATGGTGCCTAATTTGACCAACGCAACCAAAGCGGAAAGAGAAGAGCAAAGAAAACTCCAGATTACAGGCGGATCAACCTACATTCTTTCTTTGCCCAAGGATTGGGTCACTCGGAATCAGCTTAAGAAAGGCAGCGCGATGATGCTGCGCGAAGAAGACGACGGCTCAATATCCATTATGCCGTCGAAACTTGAGAAACAGGAAAAGCAGGATGAAGCCTTCCTCAAAGTCTCATCAAACGAGAATCCAGATGCAGTCATGCGGAAGGCTATTTCCGCCTATCTAGTTGGCTTCAACGTTTTGCATTTGAGAGCCCAAGGTCAGCAGCAGCTGTCTTCAAAGTTGAGGAATCATTTGAAGACCTTCGCTAGGCACTATTTGGTGGGCACGGAAATCGTGATTGACACTCCCAGCGAATTGACGCTACAGGTCCTGCTGAATTATCCTGAACTCACGGTTCAAAGTGCGCTCAGCAGGATGTCTATAATAGCCGCGTCCATGCACCGAGAAGCCATCACATCACTTAAAAAACTGGATTACACCGTGGCTAAGTCGGTGGTGGAAACAGACCGTGAAGTAAACCGCTTTTCCTTGTACATTGTACGGTTGCTGAAGCTTGCAGTTTCTAACCCTAGAATAGTGAAAGAAATAGGCTTGAACACTCCAATAGAATGCCTAGGCTACAGGCTTATCGCGAAAGCAACCGAAAGAACCGCAGATCACGCGACGAAAATCGCTGAAAACGTACTTCTCCTAAAGGACCCCGTCAACGAGGAGCTTCTGGAAAAAATTGGGGCGATGAGTAGCCTGGCGATATCTATGTTTGAGAGCTCCGTGGAAGCCTTGTTCAAGCGCGACTACAACTTGGCGGAATCCGTGATTGAAAAAATCAGCCAAGTGCACAAGCTGGAGAAGGAGGCGGTTCTTTCTTCGCAGAGCGTCAAGGTTGAGGAAATCGTCAACATGCGATTAATAATTGAGAGTGTTCGGAGAACAGCGGAGTATGCAAGCGACATATCGGAAGTGGTGCTTAACCTTAACGTGGAGTCAGTACTGAGCTAGCGCTACTTTCTGATTTTTCAGGATGGCGGCATCTGCAGCCATGTTCCAATTTTTCTGGCTGCCGTGAAACTTGCCCATGCTAAGGCGCCGACGAGTGTATCGTCTCCTGGAAAATGTTTCCTAAAAGCTGAAACGACACTTTCGTCTACTCTGTAGGGTGCCAACGCGGTCAACAAGGCAAGACGTGCCGCGTCCTGTGTTGCCTCATCAAACCTGCTGATTGCATCTTCAGTCCAAGCTAAGCTGAGTTCGCTTATTCTTCCGCTCCACTCGTTAATTTCTTCCTGTACGTGAGCGCGCACCTCTGCGGGTAAGGCGTACTCTCCAACCTTGTCAATAGTTTCTGCAAAGCATGCGTACGCCCAAGCAACGTTGGATGCTTTTTTCGCCCAGTGCAAGTCAACTGGCAAATCCGCTTTGGGCAAGAAGTGCAGCGCATCTCCGACGGTTTTGGAGCGGTGAAGGGCGTCTGAGAACTTCCAGCCCGCCACTTTTTTCATCGAGCCTTTCAGCCAACGCTGGTTAGACGGCAATGGAGTACTGCCAAGAAACACCGTGACCATGCGGTTCACATAGTGGTAAAACACAGCAGTTCCGATAATCTCGGGAGCTTCCTGCCGAGAAAAAGGCGGCTTCAATATTACCTCCGACTTGGGTGTACACGTTGCCGAAGCCCACTCCACCATCAACCGCATCTTCCCATCAGGTATTTCACCGTAGCGACTGCTGCTGATTGCTTTCGCAGTTCTATCTTCTCCAGCAGCGTCCAGCATTATCGTGTGTGCATCCACGCAGTAGGGACATGTGTTCAAGTTTGAGACTGCCGCCGCAACGGCCTCTTTGACTTCTCGGGGAACGCAGCCGACAAGCTCAGTTTCGCGGCACACCATCCATGCAGCCGCCAAAAGCTTTGGCAAAGGCGAATGCAGCACGAAAGGTTCCACGACCTTGCCGAAATCCCGCTTGATTTGCGCGTATACTTCGGCGACAAGTCCTTCAGCGGAATCTGGCTTAACGGGGTGAATGTATTTTATCATGAGACATATCCCCTGTTAGCAGAAACCTGTCGGTAGATGCATCAGGCTTCAACTTGAGAATCACATTTGCCCTTATTTGTTTTGAATTTCAAATAAGCTTTGCTGCTTTGCATGAATGCAACGAGAAAGCCGTTTTCTTTCAAAAACATTATAACCACTCTGCACGCTATACCGAAACGGAAGCGTTCCCATGCCCACAGAAGACAAACCCTGGTTCAAATCATGGCCCAGCAACGTGCCCAAAAGCCTGAAGTACCCACAGGTGCCATTGTTTGAAATTCTCAGAAAAACTGCCAAAGCCTACCCCGAAAAAACAGCCATAGTTTACGCCGATAGAGAAATCTCTTACAAGGAACTGGATGTGCTTTCGGACCAGTTTGCTTCAGCGCTGGCTGGTTTAGGCGTGGAGAAGGGCGATCGAGTGGCAATTTATCTGCCCAACACGCCGCAGTTCATCATCGCCTATTACGGAGCCGCCAAAGCGGGAGCCGTTTCAACAGCCATAAGTCCCATGCATAGGGAACGAGAATTGGAGCATCAACTGAGTGATTCTCAAGCAGAAACCATAATCACGCTGGACACAGCGTTTCCCGTTGTGCAAGCAGTTTGGCAGAAAACTACACTGAAAAGCGCAATAACCACCAGTCTGGAGGACTACGCATCCAAAGACAGCGCAGAATTCAGCGGAAATAATGAGAATCCAAATGTCTATTTGTTCAAGAGGTTGATGAAAGAAGACGCAAAGCCTCCAAGAGTGAACATAAACCCAGTCGAGGAGTTGGCGGCGCTGCAGTACACTGGTGGAACCACAGGCACAGCCAAAGGCGCCATGCTCACACACATGAACCTCGTCGCAAATGCAGTAGCCTTCGCAGCCTGGATAAAAGGCACGATGGCAGAAGAGGTTTTCCTAACAGCATTGCCGCTGTTCCACATCTACGGCATGACCACAAGCATGAACGTGCCCGTGGCTTTGGCGGCGAAGATGGTGCTGCTCCCACGGTTTGAACCCATAAAAGCCCTGCAAGCTATCCAGCGGCATCGGGCAACGGTTTTCTGCGGCGTTCCCACGATGTACCAAGCATTGCTGGCTAACCCTGAACTCGGCAAATACGACTTGACTTCTATCCGTGTCTGCATCTCAGGGGCTTCGCCGCTTGCGCCTGAAGTTCAGAAACGCTTCATGCAGGTCACGGGTGGGTTCCTCGCGGAAGGCTACGGCTTAACGGAAGCTTCACCCGTCACCCACTGCAGTCCCGTAGATCCTTCTATGCGGACTGTGCGGATAGGCTCCATCGGTTTGCCCCTCCCCGACACCGACGCCCGAATTGTGGACGCAGAAACAGGTAAAAAAACCGTTCCGACAGGCGAAACGGGAGAACTTGCCGTGAGAGGTCCACAGGTGATGAAGGGCTACTGGCACAATCCCATAGAAACCGACACTGTTCTCCGCGGCGGTTGGCTGCTGACAGGCGACATCGCGCGAATGGAGGCGGATGGCTACTTCTACATTACTGACCGCAAGAAAGACCTCATCAAATACAAGGACTACAGCGTCTACCCCAGAGAAATCGAAGATGTACTTTATGAGCATCCAGCCGTGAAACTGTGCGCAGTTGTCGGAAAACCTGACCAGATATCTGGAGAAATCCCCAAAGCCTACATAGTCCTGAAGGAAGGCGCCTCAGTGCCGGAGAAGGACATCATAGAATTTGTAAATGGCAAGGTAGCATCCTACAAAGCTATCCGCGAAATCGAGTTCAGAAAAGAGTTGCCCCTCAGTTCCGCAGGGAAAGTTCTGAGAAGAACTCTTAGAGATGAAAACAAATAATCTAATCAGGCTCTGAAGAGTACCATATTTACTACGAGTATTCCTAAGCTGGGTGTACTCGTAGTATGAAGGTTTCACGTTGAGTTACTACGAGTATCCTAAGGTGCCGTATGCTCGTAGTATACCAAGTGCAGGAATCCTACATGACCTCAACTTGAACATCGGTGGCTGCTTAAGGTTTCTGGGCGATAATAGCATTCCACGGCGAATTATCTTTGGTGAAGACTTTGGCACCAGCGAAACCGACGAATTGCAGAACATTCCTGATTTCGTCAAGCGGGACAAGATGCACATGTGTTTTCTCAATCAGTTTTGCATGCTTAACCTCGTACACTCCGTCTTTCACCATTTCATTGACCATTAGCAGTTTTCCTTCTGGCTTTAGCACCCGTTTTATTTCTTGGAAAGGTTCAGAAAGGCTGGACCAGAAATAGTAAGTTTCAAAAGCCGTCACCAAATCAAAAAAGTCATCACGAAAAACCATCTTCTCAACTGAACCTTCAACAATTTCTACGCGGTTTTGGGCAAGAAACTTCTTGTTAACTTCTTTGGCGTACTGCACCATGTCTGGAGAATAGTCGATGCTAAAAACTTTTCCTTGAATTGCCCGCTGAGCTAATCGGCTAACGGTTTTGCCGCCTCCGCAACCCACATCCAAAATTACATAATCAGAATCGATGTTTACGTGTGTTAATCCCCAAGAAGTGAGGGCGCTGTGTTCTCGGTTCATTAATCCAGCAACAATCCTGCCCTGACGACCAGTCGGACGCCTGTATTGATCCATCAACCCCAACATCTTCGCCTCAAGCTGAACCGCAAACTCACTTGGAACAAACAAACTAATTACCTTTAACCCTGCAAAACGCGCTTTACCATATCTGCAACGAAAGCAAGACGAGCCAGTCACAATCTATATGAATTCTCATTTTCTACTAGCTTAATGAGAGGCTTGCTTTGCGCCTTAAAGTCAATGTCACAGGCATCGTCCAAGGCGTCGGTTTCCGACCGTTCATCTACCGCACCGCAGTCAAGCACGGCTTAGCGGGATACGTGAGGAACCGCGGCGACGCAGGCGTAGAAATCCTTCTGGAAGGCACAGAAGACGCCATAAACCGCTTTCTGCGTGACCTGCAGGAGCAGAAGCCTCCGCAAGCCCGCATCCACAACATCCTCAAAACCGCCCTCACAGGCAAAAACCAGTACACGCAATTCATGATTATCCAGAGTTCAGCGGAAACTGAGCATTCAGGCTCTGTTGTGCCGCCTGACAGCGCCATATGCGACGAATGCCTCAAGGAGCTACGGGACCCGAAAGACCCCCGCTTTGACTATTTTTTCATCACGTGTGTTAACTGTGGACCTCGGTTCACGCTCATCGAGCGGTTGCCTTACGACCGAGAAAACACCACTATGCGCGAGTTTCCCCTCTGCAGCTTCTGCCAGAAGGAATATGAAGACCCGTTGAACAGGCGGTTTCACGCGCAAACCGTAGCTTGCCCACCATGCGGACCTAAAGCCTACCTCACAACAAGGAGCGGCGAAGCGGTGCAGGCAGCGGACCCTGTGTGGGAAGCAGGCAAACTCCTCAGCGAAGGAAAAATAGTCGCCATAAAGGGCTACGGGGGATTCCACATAGCCGCCTCCACGCTTAGGGAAGAGCCGCTTACGAGACTTCGAATGTCGAAGCACCGACGCGCCAAACCCTTCGCCCTCATGGCACGAAGCTTGGAAGCGATAAAGAGTTTTGCCGAAATAAACTCGAAGGAAGCGGAGCTACTTACCTCTGCCGCACGCCCGATAGTCCTGCTGAACAAGACCAGCCACTACAATCTTTCGCCTTTGGTGGCGCCTGATCTGCACAACGTCGGCGTCATGCTGCCCTACTCCGCCATGCACTACATGCTCTTCGACCGCGTAGCTGATGCAGCGTTCGTGATGACCTCCGCGAACCCGCCTAACCAACCAATCGTAAACGACAACACCGAAGCGCTACGCATACTGGGAGACACGGTGGATTATTTCCTGTTTCACAACCGCAAAATCGCACAACGATGCGACGACTCAGTCACCCGCGTCCACGGAAATCGCAATGCCTTCCTTAGGCGAAGCCGAGGCTACGCACCCACCCCCATAATGCTGAACGAAAAAGCAAAACGCTGCGTCGTCGGGCTAGGCGGCGAACTCAACAACACATCCTGCATCCTGAACCAAGAAAAAGCCTTCATCAGCCAGCATATCGGCGACGTGGAAAACGTGGAGACCCGCGGTTTCCTCCAAGAAGCCACAGAGCATCTCATACGCCTCACAAACAGCAAAGTAGACACTGTAGCTTGCGACTTGCATCCGAAATTCACCACCACAGCGCTGGCGCAGGAGTTGGCGGAGCAGAATGGCTGGCAACTTGTCCAAGTGCAACACCACCACGCGCATGTGGCTGCGTTGATGGCGGAACAAGGCGAAAACGAAGCAGTAGGCATAGTTTGCGACGGCTACGGCTACGGCACCGACGGCGCCGCATGGGGAGGTGAAGTACTGATCTGCACCCGAGACTCAGCGAGCTTCAAGCGGTTGGCGCATTTGGAGAAACAGCCTCTGCTGGGCGGAGACGCCGCGACACGTTATCCATTGCGCATCGCCGCAGGAATCTTGAACAAGAGCGTAGATATGGCTCCTTGGCTGATGCAGCACGCTGGGTACTTGCCTCACGGTGAAACCGAATCTAACCTTATCCTCAACCAACTCAGAAAAAACTCAGCCCTTCCCGAGACCACGAGCCTCGGCAGAATCCTAGACGCCACAGCAGCTATCTTGGGCTTGTGCTATGAGCGCACCTATGAAGGTGAAGCTGCCATGCGGCTGGAATCAGCGGCAGTGAAAGGCAAAGACACCTTAGGTTTAGCGCCAATAATCCGCGGAGACCTTTTGGACACGACGAATTTGCTTACCGCTGCGTTTGAGAATAGAGACAAATTGGGGAAGGCGGACCTTGCTTACTCCGTGCATGCCTACTTAGCCAGAGGCTTAGCTGGATTAGCCGTTGAAAAAGCTGTCGAGCAAGGTGTCGGATGTGTCGGATTCACGGGCGGCGCAGCCGTCAACGCGCTGTTGGCTTCCATCATGCGGGAAACCGTTGAGACTGCTGGTTTGCGGTTTCTTGTCCATGAATCGGTGCCCGCGGGCGACGGCGGCGTAAGCTTCGGGCAGGCAGTTGTAGGTGGATTCTGTCGTTTTTGAACCATCGCCTTTTTATGGGCGTTTTTGCGTCGGTTAATGTTGATCTATATGTGTTTAGCCATTCCAGCTCTTGTCAAGAGCCTCACAGGCGACAAAGCCCAAGTGGACTTCGGCCAAGGCGTCTTGCGAGAAGTTAACGTTACCCTCGTGGAAGCTAAAGTGGGCGACTATGTTCTGGTGCATGCAGGCTACGCCATCCAGAAACTCGATAAAGAAGACGCTTTGGAAACGCTTAGCCTATGGAAAGAAGTTTTGAACGCAGAAAAAGAATAATTAGACTTGAATAAGCATGACAGCCGCCGTGAATTATCGTGACCCTGAACTGGCGAAACGTATCGGAGAGAAAATTCAGCAGCTAACGCCTAAGGAGAAAACCATTAAAATCTGTCACGTCTGTGGCACTCATGAGTGGACTATCTCCCATTTTGGCATCCGCAGCCTTCTGCCCCAGAACATTGAAGTTATCGCAGGTCCAGGCTGTCCCGTGTGCATTCTGCCTGCTTCAGAAGTTGATGCAGCTATCGAGCTGGCAAAAAAAGGCGTCGTCGTTACGTGTTTTGGTGATGTGCTTCGGGTTCCAGGTTCCCACGGTTCGCTGTTGGATGCTAAGGCAGATGGTGCTGACGTGCGTATTGTGTACAGCACTAGCGACGCAGTTAAAATGGCAGAAAATGAGCGGCAGAAAGAGTTCGTGTTCTTCGCTGTAGGTTTCGAAACCACTGCGCCTTCCACAGCCATAGAGGTTGGGCAAAAACCCGTAGGCAACCTGAGTTTCTTGATTGCGCATCGTGTGGTTCCACCTGCTATGGAGTTGCTGGCGAAGATGCCTGAACTGAGCTTAAACGGTTTCATAGCGCCTGGGCACGTCAGCACAATCATCGGTGTTAAGCCTTACGAGGTTTTCCCCAAGAAGTACCATTTGCCCACGATTGTGGCGGGTTTTGAGCCGCTGGATTTGCTTTTTGCTGTTTACATGATTGCCAAGCAGTTAAGCGAGGGCAAACCGCGTTTGGAAAATGAGTATTCGCGGGCTGTGAATTGGGAAGGCAACGTGAAAGCGCAGCGCCTCATCAGCGAAGTCTTCAACGTCGTTGACGGTAAGTGGCGCGGCTTAGGAACCATACCTGACTCTACACTTGCACTGAAGGAGCAGTACGTGAAATACGATGCAATCCGCAAGTATGGCGTGAAACTTCAAGACGGCATAGACTCGCAGCCAGGCTGCAGATGCCACCTCGTAGTCATAGGCAAAATCAAACCTGACGCTTGCCCTCTGTTTTTGAAGGCGTGTACGCCGCAGAATCCTGTGGGTGCTTGCATGGTCAGCATGGAAGGCACATGCAGGGTTTGGGCTAAGACCGTGGGCAATCAGAAAATATGATTGCGCGTTTTCGATACGATATGCTACGTTATGATCTTTTCCACGGCGTCGGGTATGTTTGGCTACTTCTTAACGGTCAAAGGCTTTCTTAATTTTGCTGTTTGTTTTTGTGTGTCTAGCCAAAAAAGACTCCAGCCAACGCACCAAGCAAGGATGGCGGCTGGAAGAAGCATGAACCTAGCTGCTTTGTTCCAAGCGTTCATGCTGTGTTTTGTACATGAAGTGCAGTATTATCGTTTGCTAATATGCGGGCACATCAGTGGTTAACATGCTTTGCGGTTTTTCCCAGTTTCAATTAACATGTTGATGATATTCTGGATTCGATTTTGAGTCAGAATAGAACAAAAAACATCAAAACTGCATGCAAAAGGAAGAGGCTCCCTGCCACGGTTTTTCGCTGGTTTGCTTGGGGGTGCGGAACCGTAAGCGTTTTATGCTGTGAGTTGTGTTCTTTCAGAGCAGACTCTGTTTGCGCCTTCGTAGCCTAGCCCGGTGGGGCGTTACCTTGGTAAGGTAATGGTCGCGGGTCCAAATCCCGCCGAAGGCTCCATTCTTACTTCCGATATGCCGTTAGCATCTCTGCCAAACTGCAAATGCATATATATGCACATGCACATAGTATATGTTATGACAAAGGTCATTTCACTATCCGAGAAAGCCTACCAAACACTCAAGGGCATGAAGAAGCCTGGAGAATCTTTCTCAGACGTCGTTCTGCGAGTCGGTGGTCAAGCGAATAAGAAATCGATTCTGGAGTTTGCGGGAACATGGAAAGGCGACGATATAGACGAAGTCTTTGCGATTGTGATGAAAGACAGGGAGCAATCAAAATCAAGAGAGTTCGAGATGTAACTTGACAATCATCGACACCAGCGTCATGATTGCATTGCTGAAAGGGTCCTCAGACGCTGTTGAAAAGGTAAGCGAATTAGTGAATGAAGGAGAGCGAGTCGCCACCACTATCATATCAGCGTACGAACTCCTCAAAGGAGCATACCTGTCATCCAGACGACAAGAAAATCTTCAAGACATTAAAGCGGCGATTTCGAATATTCAAGTACTAGACTTGTCACCTGAAGCATGCGAGGAAGCCTCAAACATCTACTGCGAACTCAAAAAATCAGGCAACCTAATCAGCGAATTTGACGTTATTATCGCTGCGATCGCAAAAACAAATGGCGAAGCCATCCTAACACATGATCACCACTTCAAATCCATAAAAGGATTGAACGTAATCAAATGGTGAGTGCTTACCCAAGACGTGCAACTGAGTATAGATCTCAGCTCGCGTTTTTTTCGTCTACATCTTGAAAATACTATAATGCATCTCTTGTACCCTAGCAAAGTATTGGCACGGGTCTAAATCTCGCCGAAGGCTCCATTTCTGTTTTATTTTTTCTGTAGTTCGAGAAATTCTTCTCGTGTTAGTCCTGCTTGCTGTATGATTGAGAGAAGTGTTCCTTTCTTGATGGTATCATAACGTGGAACGGTGAGTTTGTGTTTTCCGTCGGTCAAGAATATGTGACTGCCTTTCTGGTGAACTATCTTGAACCCTGCTTTACTGAGAACTTTAATGAGCTTGCGCCAAGAAACAGAGGGAAGTTTTTCAGACAGTTATTTCCACCAGCTCTCTCTTTCGTTTAAGCTGGTCAAGTTCTTCAGGAAAAGATTCTAGATATCCTTCAATGGCTTCCTTTATGTTAGCAAGAGCTTGTTTGCGGTTTTCTCCTTGACTGATAGCTCCTGGAAATTCAACGCATTGGGCAGAGTATCCACCTTGGGGGTCTTCCCTTAGCATTACAGTGAACTTCATGCCTTTAATTTCAACCATGGTTTGCCACACTTAGGAGATTCCGTCTAGAGGATATAAGCTTTGATTGTTCAAGCTTTAAATTACATGTACTCAACACTCGATGTGACTTGCCTTCTGCAAACAAAGGCACACCCGTGTTATTCAATTTTCTATTTATAATTTATATAAGGGGGTATAGGATTCTGTCAAGTCTCTGAGGGTTTTGGGGTTCATGTCAAAATCTGAGGGATGAACCTTTTTTCCGTGGGAAAAATCGTCACCTACCAGAAAATTTCTCTTATGTCATCTCATTTTGGTTTTTCGGTGGTTTTTGACTGATTTTCCACATTATAATTACGACAACACCGACACCAAAGGCAGTAAAAATCAAGCCCGAAACATATCCATACCAAGGCAACTGTAAGAAATCATAAATCTTCATCTGATAAGAAAGCATCAAACCACTAAGAAGACCGCTAACAATACCTAATGCTCCACCGCGCCAAAATAGTGCCCAATCACTTTTCCTTGCAAATTTTGATTCTTTTGCTTGAGCGTTTTTTAGCTCTTTAACTTCTTTGGAGAGAGTAATTATTTGAGTTGAAATTTGGTCTATTTTTTCTTCTAAACGCTTGTTTTCGTCTTTTTGATTGGACATTGGCTTGTCAATTCTATTGGGGAAAGGAAGTATTTTTCTTTTGAGGTTATCCGAGTTTGAGTTCCCGTTCACGCAACATCAGTTATTATCGTCCTGTTCGGCATTCTGGTTTTAGAGGACACAGAGGCAAAAGTAAACGTCCGAGTCCATATGATGAGGCACTGAGAGCATCCAGCACGGTTTCTAGAGAAGAACAGGATAGGCGCATGGAAGAAATCCACCAACATGAAACAGGTAGCTCACCGAACAGTCACAGAGAGTCCAAGGCTAACCTGAACACACACAAGTTTTACGGAACAGGAAGATGACAATAGCCTCTGCAAGCATATTTCCTATTTTTTCGTTTCTGTCTTCTTAGCCACAACATAACCGATTATGTTAAAGAAAATTCCCGCAATTAACCAACCTATCAAGAATATTGCCACATCAGGAAAAGGCGATGAAGCACCCCAAGACATCAGAACTGAATTCGCCCAACTGTAAGCACCATTAATACTAAGCAACCCAAGGACAAGCAAAGCAGAACCATATGTTTTAGAGCCAAAAAGAACATACACTTTTTCCCAGCGTTTTGCTGCGCATAAGAACCCAAAAATTGAGTAGGCAAGCAGAGCAATTATAACAAGCGGGTTTAAGTCAAGTGTGGCAAAAGTGAGGATTAGCCCTATAACATTTCCACCTACAGACCACCAACTAACGTACCATTTTTCCATGATAATTCCGAAGAATATGACTATAGCCAATGAACCTAAAATTTGACCAATGATTGGGTCTAAAAGCTGCATTTTTTGGTCTCCTTCATTTTTCTACTGATGCATATGGGAATACCGTGGGTTATCAAAAAAGCAATAGCTTTCGATATTTGGTTTAACAGAAAAATTCTCAAGTGGAGTGAAGACAAGAATTTTCGCTGGGTTTTTGCTGGAGCGCAAGATGAGGAAGTAAAAAAATATGTTAAACTCAAGTTTTCCGAGTAGTTCATAGTTATTCTTTTCTCATGTTTCTTCGTCAATTCCGAAAATTCGAGATAAGATTTTCCTGAACTTTGGCGAATCGTAGACCATGAACATCAACACGCCTGTGATGACAAATACGCAAGCCACATCTAATAATACACTTGTGAGAATATCTGCTCCTGAGAATG
>JBGOXQ010000019.1:0-14117 GCA_041479225.1 Bathyarchaeia archaeon | reverse complement strand
GTCACCGGCAAACGTGGCCGTGGCTATATCGTGAGCGTTGCCCAAGGCAACTCCATGCGCGAAATTATCGTTAGAACCGAACATTTAGAACCTTACAAAGGTAGTTAAAATGGGCAAGAGAGAAATAAGCGAAAGCAAGCTCACTTTACCACAGGTCAAAAAAGCACTTGCCTCTGTTGGCGAAGAAAACCTGGATCAGTTCCAGCGTCGCACATTCGATTATGCCTCAAAATTTGCCAAAGCTGCCCCTGAGGACGCTGAAAAACTTCTAGAAGTTTTGGTGAAGGAGTACGGTCTTGAAGAAGATGAGGCAGTGCAAATAGTGAACTCGATGCCTGAAACCGTGGATGAATTGCGTATTTTTCTAGCCGGCGGACGCAAAATTATCGAAACCACAAAGCTGCAAGCGATTGTTGAACTTTTAAACGAAAAAAGGGCTTCAAAATAGGAGAACCATCCAAGTCTTTTTAAGCATTAAGATGAATATGGTAAAGGGACGACTATGGAGAAGCAATACGAGGAATACGCTTACGTACTAGACTTCTTGCAGCACGGGCGCCCCGGAATCCGACCTACAGGACGCGCTGGTTACCGAGCGGGCGCGCTAATACAATGCTTGGGTGAAGAGTTTTTCACGCTTTTAGAAGCCTTAGTGAAAGAGGGCTTGATTCTTAAACCTGGAGACCGCGTTTACGTGGGGAAGAACTCGCGTGAAGAGGTTACTTACATCATCGGCAGAATAGGGTATGAAGAGTTGACTGCATCAGCTAAAGCAGAGCTTCCTTCTACCATAAACAAGGTCGTGTTGAATCGTGAGGCGTGGTTCGTGAATTTCTTCAACACTGCGCGAGCTATAACGCCGCGTATGCATGCTTTGGAGTTGATTCCGGGCATTGGGAAAAAGTACATGTGGCAGGTCATAAATGAGCGTGAGAAGAAGCCTTTTCAAAGTTTCGATGATATTACGAAGCGGACGGAGCTACCTAACCCTGTGAAGTTGATTACCAAGCGGGTTATGGAAGAGCTCGATACCGACAGCAAATACCGCTTATTTACTAGGTTCCACTAAATTATGACGGGTTGTTTAACAAGCAGATGAGCCTTTCAGAAACGAAGTCTCTGCTTCGAACGCATCGAATCCTTCCGAACAAGCTTTTAGGACAGAACTTCATGGTTGACTCCTCAGTTTTTCCCAAGCTGGCACAATACACCTCACTAAGCAGCGAGGATGTGGTGCTGGATGCTGGCGCAGGCTTTGGATTCTTAACACGTTTCTTAGCAAACAAGTGCAAAGCCGTAATAGCGGTTGAGAAAGATCCATCAGTCGCGGAGGTTCTGCGTGAACAACTCAAAAGCTTAACAAACGTAACCATAATCGAAGGCGACGTATTGCGCATGGACATCCCAGCTTTCAACAAGGTTGTTTCCATTCCGCCCTATTACCTTTCATCACATCTGATTACTTGGCTGCTTGACCGCGGCTTCGAATGCGCCGTGTTGATTGTTCAGAAGGAATTTGGGGACCGCCTCGTTGCGAAAGTAGGCGAAGAAGAATTCGGGTGGCTGACGGTTGTCACGTATCAACGTGCGGAAGCTGAGTTGTTGGATGCGGTTCCGAAATGGATGTTTCATCCCCAGCCCGAAGTTGACTCCGTTATCCTGCGGCTGAAGCCCTGGGCTGCTCCGCCGTTCAGCGTGAAAGACGAAGCGTTATTCAGAAGACTTGTGAAGTGGTTGTTTACGGAGCGCAACAAAAAACTCAGCAACGCGTTAACGCCTTTCATCAGAACCGAGCTTAAGGTAGATAAGGCAAGTGCCGCCAAGATGGCAGATGCGATTCCCTTCTTTGGCAAACGTGTGAGAGAGCTGTCTCCGAAAGACTTTGGAGAAGTGGCAAATGCAATCGCCAACTAAACGCGTCTTCTTCGGCGATTATGTTTTCGATGTTTGTGAGAACGTTTACGAGCCGTCTGAAGACTCGTTTCTCTTAGCTGAAAAGCTTGAAGTTCACGCTGGCGACTGGGTGCTGGATTTGGGCACGGGCTCTGGAATACTTGGGGTTCTTGCGGCGAAGAATGCGCGTGAAGTGGTTGCTGCCGATCTAAACCCTTACGCTGTTCAGTGTGCCAAACAGAACGCCGTCTTAAACAATGTTCGGGACAAGATGCTTTTTCTCCAAGCAGACCTGTTCACGGCATTTGTTGAGACCGCGAAATTTGACTTGATTCTCTTCAATGCGCCCTATTTGCCTACGGAAGACTCTGAAGCAGACTCTTGGCTTAGTCGCGCTTGGGCTGGAGGCTCCACAGGGCGAAAAGTAATTGACCGTTTCATTTCGCAAGCTCCACGGCATCTGAAGCCGACGGGAAGAATATTCTTGATGCAGTCAACCTTGGCGGATACAGAAGAAACACTGCAAAAGTTCTCTGAATTCCACCTGAACGCGCAGGTTGTGGCAGAGCTTGCTTTACCCTTCTTCGAAAAGCTGGTCCTGATCAAAACAATCTTCAAATGAAGTGGAGTTTGTGCTTTGGTTCCAGTCGTTGCCGTTTGTTTTCCTCCTATTTCTAAATGCGAAAATCGCCAACATCACTCTAAACCCCTTAGGCTTTCTTGCTCCAGCACAGAGCCTATCCCCCTCCCCCCTTTTCTGCATACAATTGCTAATAGGATCCAAATATGATGGCTTCATCTTGTGGAACGTTTGGCGCAAGTTAAACCAGAATTTGTTTCTATAAATGGAGAGGGTTACAGTCTTTTCCGAGCAACAGAACACACCCCAAAAGAAACTACAAAACGCAACGCAGCAATCAAAAACCAAAGCCTTCCCCCGCCGTGCCATGTTGCCAAATAGCAATCAAAAGGTTTATTGCACACCATGGAATCTATGGAATGTACTCGTTCAGCGAACGTCTCCATGCACATTATAATCAAGGCAAAGGGAAAAGAAATGACTTTAAAAGCATCTGAACAAAGAAACGGCAACCTAGTGCTACCCGGAGAACGCTTAGGCGTAATTGAAGAATTCATACCTGACTCCGGAACATACGTGAAAGACGGAATAATCTACTCCAAAATCATCGGACGCGCACTCATGGACATGCTGAACAGAAAAGTCTCCGTCTACCCTCTAAACGAAGGCGCAGTCGTTCCCAAACTCTCATCAACCGTAATCGGGCAAATCGGCAACGCACAATCCGACAACGTCCTAGTACGCATCATCAAAATCGGAAATACCAAAAAGAAGCTCTCAGGAGTATTCGGCGCAATCCTTCACATATCCGATGTCTCCGACAGATATATCGACTCAATGAACGAAGTCTGCAAACCAGGCGACTTAATCCGAGCAAAAGTCATCAGCGAAAAAAACCAAATATTCCACCTAACCACAGCTGACAAAAACCTAGGCGTAATATACGGCTTCTGCTCCATATGCAGCACATTGCTAGAGCAGAGAAAACACGAAATGGTCTGTCCAAAATGCGGAAACGTAGAAAAACGCAAAACAGCCCTCGACTACGGAAAAGAACAAGTATAGAGGCTATAGCAAATGAAAGTCAAAGTGTTAAAAAGAACAGATAACGAAATTAAAATTGAGCTTGAAGGCTCAGGACATGGCGTTTGCAACTTGCTCCAAAAGAAACTTTTAGAAGACAAAACCATAGAGCAAGCAGGTTACGATGTACCCCATCCATTGGCATCCAACCCCGTTATCTATGTGAGGATGAAGGGCTCTGCAAAACCCGAAGACGCTCTGATTCGAGCTGCAGAGAAAGCCCGTGAAACAAACGATGCTTTCGGAAAAGCGCTAGAAGCAGCTCTTAAAGCCTAATTTTTCCCTCTTCTATTTTGAGAAGTAACGCCCGTTTTTGTCTGTTCTGTTAGCTGAAGGTAATTACGAAACAGGTTTGCCGTTTAAAGCAACCATGGTTCGCGCGCTAACCTTATAACTTAACCATTCAATTAACTCTAAGCATCTTCGAGGAAGCGTTTTGACCAGCAGAACCCTCCAAGTCATCAAACCTGAAATCCGCGTTTTAGGAGTAGACGACGGCAAATTTACCCCACACTCAAAAGACCAAGTACACATAGTAGGCGTTGTTTTCAGAGGCGGAAACTGGTTAGACGGCATAATGCACACAACCGTGACCGTGGACAACTTTGATGCCACAAGCCGAATAGCAGACATGATAACCACCTCACCCCACTACAAACAACTACGCGTAATAATGCTCAACGGAATAACATTCGCCGGCTTCAACATAGTAGACATCCAAGCACTCAACGCCGCAGCAAGACTCCCAGTCATAGCCATAACCCAGAAGAAACCCAACCTGGCTAAGGTTCGTAGCGCCCTGAAAAACCTTCCTCAAAGCGAAAAACGCTGGAACGCCATCCTTAACGCAGGAGAAATCATACCTATAACAGCGAAACATGGCAAACGGAAGATATACATGGAAATCGCAGGCATCACCCAAGAAACCGCCCAACAAATCCTCAAGCTAACCTCCACCAGAAGCAACATCCCTGAAGCCCTCCGCGTAGCGCATTTCATAGCATCCGGAATAAGCACCTAACAGCATTCTGTTTTCTGAAACATAAAAAAGTTTAAAAGAGACCGCGCAGAGGGAAAACAGCACGAATACGGAGTAGCTGATAATGGAATTCTGTCCGAAATGTGGTTCCCGTCTTGAACCTAAGAAATCCAAGAGCGGAAAAGAAGCTTCGCTTACGCTTGTTTGCCCAAAATGCGGGTACAAGAAGCCTGAGTCAAGCAAGAAAATTGAACCTAAAGTCGGCAAAGTCATACAGCACACTCCTCAACAACTCGTAGCAGTTATAGGAAAAGAAGAGCAGAAACTGCGAACCCTTCCCACTGTCAGAATCGAATGCCCAAAATGCGGCAACAACACCGCATACGTCTGGCAAGTCCAAACCAGAGGCGCTGACGAATCATCCACTCAGTTCTTGCGCTGCACAAAATGCAACTACACATTCAGAGAATACAGCTAACCTTTCCCTTCCCCTCTCTCCTCCTCAACAAAATCAAGATTAAATTTTCAAATTGCAGCTAATTTCTTTTTGCCTAAAAAACCAAAAAAGGCTGAAACGTTTTCTGAATAGTTAAAATGAAAAAAGAAGGGGTTGAAATTGCTCAAGACAGAGCGATTTGATGTCAGGTTTAGCGTGGTGGCGGTGGT
Organism: Bathyarchaeia archaeon; assembly: GCA_041479225.1. Classification (GTDB taxonomy): domain Archaea; phylum Thermoproteota; class Bathyarchaeia; order Bathyarchaeales; family Bathycorpusculaceae; genus JADGNF01. The sequence goes on along the minus strand of JBGOXQ010000019.1, from coordinate 8,916 downwards.
GGCGGCGCTTGTGCTTGGCCGAGTTCGTTTATTGTGCCAAACGAGATTATGAGCATTATGCCTGGAAGTACTCCTGCGAAGATAAGCGCCAAGATTGCCCACATCATGTTGTTGTACTGCTTAAGTGTCGCGATGTCTCCAGCGTTGACTGCGTTGTACATTTTGCGTATTCTCATGAAGACTATTATTGCGAAAATTGCGAAGACTAAGAGGATAATGCCCGTAATTAGAAAGCCTGTGGCAAAGCCAGTATAGTACGCGCCAAAGATGTCATAGTAGCCTGCCCAAGTGGCATAAGCCCAAATTTCCGACAGCGCTCCGAGTATAAAGCCAATCATAGCGATTATGTTGAAGATGAAGGCGATCAGCATGTATGTCTTGATGCTTGCGAGTTTGCTTTGGTCATAATTAGGAGTTGACATAGACTTTACTCAGCGCGTTCTGCATTTAAAACTTTCGCAGGCGAATCAAAATGAGTATTCGCTGCCCGCGAAATTACAAATTTAACTAAATTCAGCCCTCTCCACTCTCACAGTTTTACAACCAACGTGTATCGTCTATATGTCGGAATGTTCGTCATTTTTAGCCAGATGTATATTTCTTCGAAGGATTTGTTATCATCATTTTCTGTCAAGACCGCCAGTGCATCACCGCGAAATCAGTGAAAGTTTATTATACCTATTCAGTCAAATACTGTCGCAGGTGTCATTCTTGTCTAAACCCGCAAAAGAAAAGAACGTAACCAAAGACAAACTCATAGGCATGAAAGTCATTAACAGCGAAGGAAACATCGTCGGCACAGTCAAAGATGTAGGCTTCATAGTAGGCAAAACAGGCATATCGCTAAGCGTGGAAAACACAGAAGGAGAAGTCCAAAGCATAGACTGGGACAACATCCAAGGGGCAGGAGACTTCGTCGTTCTCAAACCCGTAGCCGCTGCTGCTCAACCCGCAGCTCAAATCTACAGCGCAGCACAACCCGCTCAACAAGCTCAACCCAGTCGCCCGCTATGCCCAACATGCAACCAGCCACTAACCTATATCCAGCAATATCAGCGATGGTACTGCTACAACGAAAAGAAGTACGTTTAGCCAACGCGTCAAACAAAAATCAAGAATTTACCCTTCTACTTTTTTTACTTTCAACTCAAGAAGACTTTATCTATAAGCGTCACGCATAAGTGCGTAAATCTTTAAAGCGCAATCACGCGTATGCATTACAAGAGGAAGACTGGAATGTTTAAGCTCAAAGTCGCGGACTCAAAACTCCTAAGAGATATGGCTACGGCAATCTCAATACTTGTAGACGAAGCTACATTTAAAATTGAACCTGACGGCTTGAAACTCCGTGCGATGGATCCCTCTCGAGTTGCCATGATTGATTTTGAATGGCCGAAAACGATTTTTGAAGAATACGTATGCACTGAACCCACCAAGATGTGCATCAACATAAGTGAACTGCTGAAACTGCTGAAGCGCGCGCAAAAAGACGAGGCAGTTGAGCTTTCGCTTGATGATAAGACTGGGCGTTTGCAGGTTAAGATAACTGGCAAGTACAGCAGAAACTTCACCATGCCTACGCTTGAAGCTTCCGAAGAAGAGGTTCCGACGCCGAAGATAACTTTCAACGTGAAAGCCAAGACCACCACACAGGGTTTGAGTCAGGCAATAGAAGATGCTCAACTTGTGAGCGACCATGTTCGAATAGAGGCTGACCCTGAGAAGCTGGTTCTGAACGCTTCAGGAGATTTGATGGGGGCTACGATAACTCTGCAGAAGGGAAGTGATGCCTTGCTGGATTTGGAAGCTAAAGAGGCGTCAAAAGCCACGTTCAGTTTAAGCTACTTGTCTGAAATCATAAAAGCCGCGTCCGCCACATCCGACATTGCCACGCTAGAGTTTTCCACTGACATGCCTGTGAGAATTGACTTTCAACAGACGAAAGAGGGCAAACTGACCTTCTTCCTGGCGCCGAGAATCGAAACCGAATGAGAAAGACGGTATGCATCAACAGGAAACGGTGAAGTTCACTCCAACGGACTTGGCGAAATACCCTTTCCTGAAAGAAACTGCTGCGTACATGCAAAGGTTAGGCTTAAAGATTGAAGACCTAGCTAACCCAGAGATGGCGCGTATCCTCAATCGCGCAGAGGAAAGGCTTCACCAATCCGTTTTGTCTGTTTCCATAGGTGCAAGATGCGAGGACGACGTGGAAATTCCGTCTTTTCCCGTTGCCATCATGCTTGCCATAGCCACTAAGAACAATTTCATAAAAAAAAGGTATGCCTTGTCAGAAGCAAAGCAAGCTTTCTACGACATACAGTCGGAACCTCGCGAAAGACTCATGGCTATTGCACGAAACTTTGACTGGAACATTTCTCTTAACCAAGATAACGAGATTCCTATAGATTACTTTGTGGTAAATTTCCCCGATTACTTAAGAAACACCACCCACTTAAGGGACGAAAAATGGAAGCTTGTAAACCGCCTTTTTAAAAGTGGGCAAGTTTTCCTGAATCAGCATGATGTAGCGAGACTGCTGCAAGAAGAGGTTCAGAGACGTATAGAAAAAAGATTGGAAACAACGGAAGCGCCATCTTTTCCGCAGAAAATAGTGGAAATGGCGGAGAAAATAGCTGCATTAGCCAAGGAAAAAATCGGCGAGTCCGAAATGGAGGGGTTCCCAAAAATTGTTTCGCAGACTGCTTTCCCACCCTGCATTGTCGCTCTCTATGAAGCGGCAAGTAAGGGGCGCCACCTCTCACACGTGGGCAGATTCACATTAACTTCTTTCCTTGTAACGGTTGGTATGTCTCCTGAGAAGGTGGCTGAAGTCTTCAAAAGTTTCTCCGATTATAATGCGAAGCTAACCCTTTATCAGGTTGAGCACATAGCCGGCGAGCGAGGTTCTGGAACACGCTATACTCCACCTAGCTGTTCAACGCTTCAGACCCATGGCGTATGTGTGGGCAACGATGATTTGTGTCGGCGCGTTCGTCATCCCTTGGTTTACTACAAGAGAAAACAGGGAATTGCGCATTAATTCCCTTCTGGGCTTTTTCGAGTCTTAGTTGAATTTATAGAAACTTTATTAATGAATTCAAAGATGCTAATGTGTTAAGGTGCTTCGATGGCGTTTCAGTTGACTGGCAATTTAAGTGTCAAGTCACAAATCGGCGTTATTCTTCCTACATATTGCGAGGCACAAAACATCGAACGCCTAATCGAGGACATCGAAAGCCTTCCCCTAAACATCTCCATACTGGTTATAGATGACTCCAGCCCAGACGGGACATCAAACATAATAAAGAAAATGCAAGCAAAATATCCCAACCTTCTACTTCTCAATCGGTCCCAAAAACTGGGCTTAGGCAGTGCTATAACCGACGGCTTCAAAACTTTCCTATCGCTTGAAAACATTCCAAATTTCGTTGTCACCATGGACGCGGACTACTCACACAACCCAAAAGACTTGCCGCGACTAGTATCATGCGTCCAAGACGGAAGCGACTTAGTTGTGGGGAGCCGTTATTGCAAAGGCGGCAAAACAGCAGGTTGGTCTTTCATGAGAAAAATCATAAGCCGATCCGCTAACGCTTTGGCAAGGTCTATTCTGCATCTGAAACCTCATGATTGCACAAGCGGCTTTCGATGCTACTCCACAAACTTCTTGAAAGCCACCATAAACTACCTGCACAGCCACACATACGATATTCAAATAGAAACCATCAACCAAGCCCACAAGAAAAGCTTCAAAGTCACAGAAACTCCAATTCTATTCATTAACAGGAAGCAGGGAAAATCAAAACTCAGTACAGTAGAAATTAGAAACTTCCTTTCCTACATCTTAAAAACTGTAACGATAAAACAAAAAAATTAAGCGTACCATGAATAGTTAGGAAGAATTGCTGTCACTGACCTGCCTTTGGCACGAAGTGATACCTTTAAGAATAATGCGGAATCAAATACTGCAGTCATGGTTCATGCTTTCGAAAACTGGCGGATGAGGCATCTTCAAAGGTCGAGGAACTTTCAATGGTGAAGCGGTGGGCAAAGAGCAAAGTTTTTCTTTTTGCTGCACTCCTGTTGCTTGTTTTAAGCGTCGCGCTGGCAGTTTTAAGTTTATTTCCAATGGCAGAGGCAAATTCCAGGACCCGAGTAATTATTGATGATTCTTTCAAGTTGACGTCGCAGGAAACTTATCGGGAAGGCTTAGGTTCCTTTCATGGCGACGAAAATATCTCCCTCTTCATCAGCGCAGAGGGGCATAACCCTGTCAACTTTACGCTTTTGACTTATGGTGGACCCCGATACTCCAACTTGACAACCCGCGACATAAACTACTCTTTCCCCGCTGGGGCAGACTACTACGAAGCCGTCTTCTTGGCAAATTCAACCACAGCCACAGAAATGCATTTTTCGGTATCCGTTCAGCAACTGAGCACCGTTTATCCATATGAATGGCTTAACCTTCCCGCCAAAGGGCTATTTGTTTTCAGCTGGAGCTTGGTGATAGTTGCGCTGTTTATGACGAAAACTGGCTTCTCCAAGCTTTCTGCGCCATCTGGGCCGAAATCTGACTCGCCATTATTAAGTCCGAAGAACCGCCGAATTCTGCTAATTTTGCTTCTGTTGTCTTTAGTGTTTTGGCTTTTGCTCCTGGCAGTGAACACTTACCCGTTGGCTGCGTTTGAAAACTGGTACACCGACAGCGCTAGGAACTCATATTCTGCCAACTTGTTTACGAAGGTTGGCTTCTCCATTTTTAACACGCCTCTGGGGCAGTTGTCCAGCGGAGACAGTTCGTTCTTTAAATTTGTAACTTGGCCTGAGATGCCGCATCTTTACCCGGTGGGCAGTGTTTTCTTGTATCTTCCATTCGGATGGCTCCTTGAAAACGGTGTAGCGCAGTCATTGGTTTTCAAGTTGGAAATAGCTTTTTTCCTTGTGATTTCTCATATTTGCCTGTACTTTTTCCTTAAGCGGTTCTGGAAGCAGGATATGGCTTTTTTATTGAAGGGTGCGGGGCTTTACATTCTGTATGTCATTCTGATCGTTTATTCTGCTGATGGACAATTTGATGCTGTTGCTTTCCTCTTCTCTTTGGTAGCTATCGTTATGTTTCTGGAGGAGCGATACGACTTTTTCCTATTGTTTGTGGCTATTTCTGCCACTTTCAAGTATCAAGGTGGAATTTTTCTTCTTCCGTTAATAATGGTGAGTTTGCTGAAGCTTCTGCAGCAATCTAAGCCCATCGATATACTCAAGAACAAAGCCGTTCTTACCGCTTTTGGGTTGGCTGTAGTCGATTTGTTCACCGCTTATTTGAGCGCGCCCTTCTTGTTGAACGTCAGACCAGAATTCATCATGAATGGGATAAACGCTTTTAGTCCACATGCACAGATACCTTGGTGGCTGCAGTCTTTCGGGGTGCTGCTGACGTTGATGGTGACTGCAGTTGTCGCAGTTTATCTTTTAGATAAGAGTCGTGTGATTTCATTATTCGCCATATTTTCTCTGCTGCCCTGTTTCACGATGCCCTATTTTCAGCCATGGTACCTGTCGTTCTTCTTTGTTTATGCTCTGATTCCTCGCCAGAAACGCACGTTAGAGGTAACGATGGTTTGGCTGATTTTCATGATGATTGTCCTGTCTTTCGGCGGGATTTCCTATAATCCAGTGCAGATTCTAGATAATGTTCGAAAAATACTGCGGCTCTAGTTTGTTGGTTCGATTGTATGGTTTTTCCCCAAAGAGCTTAATTGTTAAATTGATAGATTACCCTTCTAGGCTATGCGGGTGAGGTGGGTTAGCGTTGTCTTCTCGGGACTTCGTTTACGGTAAATTCAACGATTTCTACAATAATCCCTCAACCGTGATTCCTTCCCCCATCGTGTTTGAGCAACGAGAGTTTGCTTTTCTCCTTTTCAAAGAAAGGGTCATGGTTAGGCACAAAGGCTTCGCGAACCCTAAGGCTCTCCGTTCGTTTATTCAGGAGCGAATTCCCTCTGACGTCTACCATTCATGTGCTTACTATGAGAACCCTGAGGCTGACATGGATAAGAAAGGCTGGCAAGGCTCTGACTTGGTTTTCGACATAGACGCCGACCACATCCCAACCACATGCAACAAAATCCATGACGAGTGGATCTGCGGCAATAGCGAATGCAAGTTCAGCGGCAAAGGCATCACACCTGACGCTTGCCCCATCTGTGGAGGCGTAAAATTCGAGACAAAAACTTGGGCATGTGACCTCTGCATAGACTCAACCAGAGAGGAAACCAAAAAACTTCTGGACATGCTGATGAACGACTTCGGCTTTTCAAGCCAAGAAATTCACACGTTCTTTTCGGGGCACCGGGGCTTTCACATCCATGTAGAAAACGAGGCAGTCCGCAGTTTAGATGCCATGGCACGGAAAGAGATTGTTGACTACGTTTCTGGAACGGGCTTGGCAATGTTCGGCAAACAGGGAAAAGATGAGTCAAAACGAAAAAAAAGTCCAACGGGCTTCAGTTTAAACAATTATGGCTGGAACCGACGGCTCAAGAATGGCATGAGAAAATTCCTTGTTAACGCTTCGAAAGAGGATTTGCAAGACATTGGCATCAAGCGAAACACCGAGGCATTACTGAGAAGTAAGGAAGGAATTTTGAAGCGTTGCCTCGAAGAAAACCGATGGAACAGCGTCAAGGGCGTCAGCGTGGAAACCTGGACAAAACTGGCTGAGCACGTGAAAGATTTGGAATCCGCAAAAATCGACACCGTCGTCACAACGGACATTCACCGCTTAATCAGGGCAAACGGCACACTACACGGCAAAACTGGCTTGTCGAAGGCTGAGTTTCCCATTTCACGATTGGATTCTTTTGACCCATTCAAGGAAGCAGTAGCTTTTAAAGAGGGCACCGCCAGAGTTTCGGTCTCGGATGCACCCGAGTTCAGGATGTGTGGAGAAACGTTTGGCCCCTACAAGAACAAGAAAGTCGAGTTGCCCATGGCAGCCGCGATTTTGCTAATCTGTAAAGGCAGAGCTGAGGTGCTTGCTTAATGTACGATGAATTGTATGCGGCTTGGCGAGTAGAAAACGAAAGCCCTGAACTTGGAAGCTTAACCTCAGACTTCTACATGCGCGTTGCGGATTATCTGCGGCGGATAAAAGAAGAAAACCGAATGCTAGACAAAAAAAGTGTAAAGGCAACCCTGCTGGAGCACGAACTGATGAACGCAAGGCGAATGGTTCTGGAACTGATGCGGATGCGGTACAAAAAGCTGGTTAAAAAAACTGTTGATGGTCAAAAAATACCTCAAGAATCATTGACGGCAGAGGAAGCAAAGCTTTCCAGCGGAATTATGCCTTCAGCAGATGCATTCAGCAAGTTTACAAAGAGTGTTTTGCTGGGTCAAATGGTTAAGGTTGAAGTCGAAGAAATTGTCCATAAGCGAGTTGCGCTGCGGTTCACTAAGCAGGTTCCATCTATCATCGGGGCAGACATGAAAACTTATGGTCCGTTTATGGTTGAGGATGTTGCTTCGGTGCCAGTTGAGAACGCGAAGATTCTGGTTAAGCAGCATTTAGCTGAGTTTGTCGAGGTTACTTAAGTTAAACGGTGAGCGTTTTCTGTTTCTTGAAGAGCGTTGCCCGCGGGTTTCTTGTCGCGCCTGTTTTTGATGTGCTGCCACAACGTTATGCTACCCATAATCAGCAGTGGGTATGACACTATCCAAGCCACCGCATACAGTGGTCCATAATAGAAGTGGAACATCTGCACTTCGTTTGAAGTTTCCCCGTAGTTCATTCCAAGGATGAAAATGTTAACGATGCGCAAAGCATTGATGACGTACGTTACTGCTGCTCCAATGGCGAAGTAGCCGATTTTGGCTCTCCAAGAGATGGGCATACGTTTCAGGAACAGCAGGATGACAACAGTGAAAATGAGGAAGCTTTCAATACCTGCGCATGGCCATGCAATTGCGAAACGGGCTGAGACCGCTGGGTTATTCGGGTTCGTTGCGGTCAGGAAGGGCATGTTTCCGCCTTCGAGGTTATTCTGTCCGTAGGACATGCTCGTAGTATACCCCATGAGGTTAAGAAACGCGGACGCCAAAGCGGTGGTTGTTGGGACAAAAATCTGGAACGGCGTAAACTGCCCGTAGGGAAGCACGTTGTCGATGGTGTATAGGACTCCGACTATGGCGAGGAAGAAGGCTGGAACGGAGAAGTCTTTCAAGCCTTTGAATCCCCAGAGTAAGAACACTAAAAGGCAGAACAGAACGGTGAAGACGAGGTACTCTGTTGAGAGGGGCATGGAATTTGCCCATGTTATGCCGGTTTGAACTGACCAGTTCTCTATGGCAGCGTTCAGTCCCCCGTAGAACGACGCAGCGACGAAGATTGTGGGAAGCACCATGGCTACTGAGAATGCGAGGGTTCGGGCTGCAATCAGCTTCTTTATCCTGTTTTCTTGAAGGTTTTCCCAGCCTAGAATCAATTCTAGGCTAATTAGCCAGATGAAGAATAGCTGGAAGGTTCTGCCTTTCCACATTAACTCAAATGAGGGGGCATCCAAGAAGTAGAGCCAAAGAAACGGGATTGCGAAGGCGATTAGGGGCAGGAGCTTCATTAACAAATCTGAATGCGTTTTGATGAATTGCAGGATGCTTCCCATTTTGGCAACGAACCTATGTTGATGAGAATATACGGTTGACCCCTATCTAAAAAAGAGTGTGCAGTTTGCAGCAAAAAGGCTCCGTGGAAGCTTGCAATCAGGAAACACTCTTAAAACGTCTACGGCAGCGGCGAAAAATTGTTCTATTCGCGAAATCAAACCAAAAAGAATCAACGACCACTTAGGCGCGCTAAGTTTCCTCTTTTTCAAATATTTAGGTTTAACATAGTGTAAATTACCACGATTG